>JAPLER010000108.1 GCA_026391115.1 Bacteroidota bacterium
TTGTCTTACATATTCAAACGCAGCAACAACAAGCATTTGACTCAATCAATAGCATTCTTGCAAAGCAAGTAAATGCCAAAGAAATAAAATTTGTTACAGATGCTGTTGCCAACACAACTGTAGTTGCCATTGAAAGCGATAAATTCTACATAGAATCTGATAAAGAAATTGATACAACTGCTGTAAAAGAAGGTTTGTTAAAAGATTTAGATTATCAAAAAGGTTCATTAGAAATAGTAATGAAAAAATTAGGCAATGAAAGATTTATGGCTAATGCAAAACCCGAAATTTTGGCAAGTGAACAAAAGAAAAAAGCAGATATAGAAACCAGAATAAAAACAATTGAGGAAAGTTTGATTTTGTTATAAAAGATTTCAATAAATAAGCTCCAAAAGACCAAATTCCCCAAAAAAATTATTTAAAATAACCATTATTACTAGCCGTTTTAATGGTTATTTTATGCACTCACATTCACCAACTCTATATACTTATTTATTCAAAAATCCTGTTCTAAGTCATAGAACGTTTAATTAAAAAAGCATACCGTTTACTGAATACATTTTTGTATGTTTTATTGCAGTGTAATTTAGACTTTTTTATGATTAACGATGAATTTGCAGAAAAAATAATAACACATCAAGATGTTAAAAGGCTTTACAAGCTAATTGGACAAAGTGATTTTATTGATTTGTTATTATCAAATGAAATGGAAAAAATTGTTATTAAGAAAAAATTTCAAACCAATGAAACTTTTGAAACTATTGGAAAGTCAATTGGAATGTCTAAAACTCAAACCATAAGGCTTTATGAAAATGCTATTAGAAAAATAAAACAGAAAATAAGAAGGTTTATTGGTTTATACATTGAAAAAAAGACTGATAAAAACTATTCCGTAAAAACACAGATTGAAAATAAAATACATATAAAATCAACAAATCATAATAACAATCGAGCGGTATTATTATCCTCTATTCTGGGAAGTAATATGAAGTTAGTTAATATTTTAAATAATAGTGGAATTTTTAGTCTTGGAGATTTAATAAAGTATTCAAGAAAAGAATTATTGCTGTTACCGATGATGGGTTTAAATAAGATGCAAGAAATTGAATGCATTTTAAATCACTACAACTTAAAACTCTTGGTTAAATAAAAATAGTTTCTAATACACTTTGGCAAGAGCTTACTACGAGATATAGGTAAGCTCTTAATTTATAAAAAGTAAAATATGAACGACATTATAAGAATACAAATTCAAAACTCAAATGAAATGGGTAGGTTGCTATGCAACGACAATTTGTTTAAAGTTTTAGGTTTAAGTGAAAAAGCTAAAACTTTATTAGAAATGCGTTGGAAGAAAAATAAGGTTTTTGGCGAAATAGCAACTCACTACAATGTTTCTACTCAAAGAGCTAGAATAATGTATTTGCAGAGTCTTAGGGAACTTAATGCACAATTAAATGCCACTGCTCAGCAAGTTGAAACTTACAAAACTATAGTGCCTTATAAAACCGCTGTAGAGAGTTTAAATACTTTACATAAATCTACACTTTTTTCAAGTTTAGATTGTCTACGTCCTAATCTAATTAGACTTCTAAACTCGAAAAAAATATTTACAATATCAGACGTTTTGCAATTTTCAAAAAAAGATTTACTATGCATAAGAGGCTTTGGTGTAAAGTCTGTTTGGGAGCTAAATAATTTCTTATTAGAAAACGGTTACAAATTAAAGCAATGCAAATAGAAAAAAATATTTCCCAAAAGGGCAAAAGATTAAGATTTATTATTTGCTTATTAACTTTAGAATATGGTTTACTGTTCGAATTTAATTCCTACTATTATAAAGTATGTTTTTTTTCACTAGCAAGTTATTACTTCATTTGTGCTTGTTTTAGTTTTAGCCCATTCTATAAATTATTAGGTTACAACTCCTACAAAAAGACAAATATATGAGTCCATTAAATAGAAAAATTGGAATTGATAACAAGCTGACGTGGCTAGGTAGATGACTTTTTTGGAAATAAGCAGAACAAGCAATATTTGAGTCTTTAAAAAAATAAATTAATTTTTATGAGGCTCAATTCACAAAGGAGTAATAAAAAGATGGGATTGATGAAACATTTCTTCAATAATTGAATTGGTTGAGTGTTAATCAAGAAACAAACTTTTTGTTTAATAATCTATTGCGTTTACTTAAAATTAGCTTTGCAGAATAATATTATGAAGATAAAACAGTTTGTAATTATTTGAAAGACTAATTCTTCTTTCGTACCCTACTTGTTTTTTAAGTCTTTACATTTGGCTAAATATTAGTCCAGTTTAAACATTAAACTCCTACATCCTGTTACTAAAAGTCTCAATACTAATCTGTATTGAGACTTTTAGTAACAAAAAAATAGACAATTGTAGAAACACAGCCTATAATTTCCTTTTAATCCAATAAGCTAGAATTGTTTTAACGCAGTTGAGTAAATGCAAAATTCTTTTATTTTTAATTTATTCAAAAATGGTTACCGAAATAATGTTGTCGTGTGTTTAAGAATAGTTTACATAAAAAGGCTGTATTAAAAATAATACAGCCTCATCAAACAAACCAAAAACTTTAATTAGAAACACGTTTGTGTTTTAATCAAAACTATGAAGCAGTAAAGATAGATTTAGTCACTTTTACAGAAAAGGTTGATTACTGAAGAAATGAGTACGTTTATTTAAAATGATTTATAATAAAGAAAAAAAAAATTGATTTGTAAAAATTTATATCAGTGGAATTAAATATTTTTTGCATTTTTACTTTAATAGGTGTATCAATATTTAAATTTTTATATGGCAAATCAAAATCTATAAAGATAAAAATTATTATTAAAAGTTATTCAACTTGGTTTGGTATTTACCATTTTGTAAATACTCGTGATTTAAAGCTAACATCTTTTTACATAATAAGCAATATTTGTAATATAATTGCAGGGTTAGCAGTTTGTATTTTAGTTGTCAAATTCATTTTTAGCTTGTCAGTAATTTAGAAATTTATTTATCAACTTTTATACCCCCAATTAAAATTTAAATTTACCAAACTACTTTTCTACTATCATTTTAAATTACAAAAATGTACATATGTATTATTATTGACGATGATATTTTTTCAATTAAAATACTTCAACAATTGCTATTAGATGTAAATAATTTGAGATGTGTAAAATATTTTACAGACCCATTAGAAGGAATTGAATATTTAGAAAAAAATATAGTAGATGTTTTGTTTTTAGATATTCAAATGCCTAAAATGAATGGTTTTAAGCTAAAAGAAAAATTAAAAAAAGAAGTAGAAATTATTTGCACAACAGCACACAAAGACTTTGCTTTAGAAGCATACAATAATAATATTTCTGACTATTTAGTTAAACCAATTTCACTAGAAAGGCTTAATCAAGCTGTTGAAAAAATTAAACATATATTAACTACTAAAAAAAATTTTCAAAGTATTAATGAGACTTTTTCTAGCGACACAAATTCAATAATTATCAAATACAAAAACAAAAGTCACAGGCTGCTTTTAAACGATATTTTATATGTAGAAAGCAAAAATGAATATGTTTGTTACAATACAAAAGCAGAAAGTTTTATTGACTATGCAAGGTTGAAAAATATAGAAAACAAATTACCAAAAGAAACGTTCATTAGAATCCACAAAAGTTACATTATAAATAAAAAATTAATAAAGTCTTACAACACATTTTTTGTAAAATTAATAAATGATCAAGAAATTCCTGTGGGAAAAGTATATAGAGATAAATTTAAAACAGAGTTTATCGAAGCCCAAAATAGAACAATTTAATTTATTATCTAACTAGGTGCAACAAGTTTTCAATTTATTAAAACAAAATATATTATGTATGGTATTGTAAACAAATCAATAGAAGAACTAGTTATTTATAATTTTGGGATAAATAAATGGGAAATTATTAAGCAAAAAAGTGAGATTGATGTTGACTTTTTTATTAGTAATGACCCTTATGACGATGCCATAACATACAAATTAGCAGCAACAATTGCCGAGGAAATAAATATTCCTTTATCGCAAGTATTGGAAAATTTTGGCGAATGGTGGATAATAAAAACTGGCAAAGAAAAATATGGTTCATTATTAGAAGCGGGAGGAAAAAATTTAAAAGAATTTCTAATCAATTTGCCTAATTTTCATAATAGAATTATGTTGATGTATCCTAAACTAACCCCTCCTGAATTTAGTGTCTCGGATATAAAAGAAAATAGTTTGAATTTGCATTATTTCTCTAAAAGACAGGGCTTACAAGATTTTGTAAAAGGACTTTTAATTGGCCTGGGTAAACTATATCAAGCCCCTGTACATCTTCAACTTATACAATCAAGAGATGAGGGAAAATCTCACGAAATATTTAATGTAAATTGGCAATAAAATTGGAAAACCAAATTAATATTATTCAACATAAATTTGAAAAAATTTTTCCCTTTTACTTTGTTGTAAACGAAAATTTAGTTGTAGAAGCTTGTGGAGAGTCGCTAAAAAAACTTCATAATAATATTCCAAATGATAATTTCAACAAAACTTTTACATTAGTTAGACCCAGCATAGAAAATATAAGTTTTGAAAAACTACAGAATTTACAAAACAATTTAGTTGTTATAGAATTTTTTGAAAATAAAAAAGTAAAACTCAGGGGTCAATTTGAGATGTTAACCAATGAAAAGAAACTATTTTTTATTGGGTCACCTTGGCTTGATAGTTTAGAAACTATCGTTCAAAATAATCTTACCCTAAACGATTTTGCCAATCACGATTCATTAGTAGATTTATTACACGTTATTAAGGCTAATGAAATTGCAACAGATGATTTAAAAATTTTATTGCAAACGGTTCACGAACAAAAAAAACATTTAACTGCAGCCTACAAGACCCTAGACGAACAAAAGTTTTTTTATGAAGAAATTTTAAATAAAATTCCAGCAGATCTAGTGGTTTTTAATAGCAACCACGAGTACACTTTTATTAATCCTAATGCAGTAAAAGATAGTGAATTAAGAGCCTGGTTAATTGGAAAAAAAGATGAAGATTACGCAATACTGAAAAATAAACCCTTCGCTCAATTTAGCCAACGAAGGCTTGTTTTTCTTGATGCAAAAAATAGCAAATCACAGAAAAGTTTTGAAGAAAAAATTTTGAAACCAAATGGTGAAGAACAATGGATGTTAAGAATTTTTTTTCCAGTATTAAATGAAAAAAATGAGGTCGATATTATTATTGGTTATGGACTTGATATAACAAGCATAAAAAATATTCAAAAGCAAATTGCTCAAAATGAAGAACGCTATAGAGATGTTATAGATAATAGTTTAGCTGTTATTACCACTCACAATTTAAAAGGTGAAATTCTTTCTGTAAACCCAATGGTAAGTAAAGTTTATGGGTATGAGACTGAAGAGTTAATTGGTGCCAATATCATTAATTTCATTCCCAATGACGATAGGCCAACTTATTTAAAGTATATAACTGATTTATTGAAATACAAACAAATAAGTGGCACAATTAAATTGATATTAAAAGAAGAGACTGGTAAAGAGCCATACGTAATTGGTTTTGCTATTGATATTACCGAAAGAGTAAACGCAGAAAAAGAGCTAGAATTTGCAAAAAACGCATCTGAAAAACAGGCAGAAGCTATGCAAATTTTTTTGGCAAATATGAGCCACGAAATAAGAACTCCAATGAATGCCATCGTTGGGATGGGCAATTTGCTAAGCAAAACTGGATTAAATTCTAACCAACTATTTTATTCAAAAACCATAAACACGGCTGCAGAGAATTTATTAAAAATATTAAACGATATTCTAGATTTATCAAAAATAAAAATAGGAAAGTTATCCATAGAAAAAATTGCCTTTGATCCCAAAGAAGTATTAGCAAGAGCAATGAGCGTTATGATGCACAAAGCAGAAGAAAAAGGCATTGCATTTACAAATTCATTTTGCGATACAAGGTTATCTAATGTTTTAATTGGCGACCCATTCAGACTAAATCAGGTGTTACTTAATTTGGTATCAAATGCTATTAAATTTACCGAAAAAGGAAGTGTAAATATAGACTTTGAAGTATTAAATCAATACAGCAAAAAACAACATATTAGAATAACTGTATCAGATACAGGAATTGGAATGAGTAAAACCTTCTCTAAAAACTTGTTTCAAAAATTTACTCAAGAAGATGAATCAACCACGAGAAAATATGGTGGCACAGGCTTAGGAATGAGTATTTGTAGAGAGTTGGTAGAGATGATGAATGGAAAAATTTATGCAGAAAGTAGTAAAGGAGTTGGATCAAAGTTTTTTGTAGAAATTGTATTAGAGAAAGGAAGTTCTGACCAACTTAGCTCTTCAAGTAAAATAGGTAATTTAGATATAAACATATCCGATTCAAAAATTTTATTGGCAGACGATAATGAAGTTAATAGGCTAGTAGTAACAACTATTTTAAATCATAATGGTTGTATAATTGATGAGGCAGAAAATGGGATTGAGGTGTTGGGAAAGTTAAAAAATAATCATTACGATGTTATTTTAATGGATATTCAAATGCCTTTACTTGATGGCATAGAAGCTACAAAAAAAATACGTCAATCCAATATAAATATTCCAATCATAGCATTAACTGCATTTGCTTTAAAAGGCGATGAGGAAAAGTTTTTAAGTGTAGGAATGAACGATTACTTAGTAAAGCCATTTAAAGAAAATGACTTATTAAATATTATTTCTAAATGGTTATCTCAAAATAAAAAAAGTTCAGCAAAAGTTATTAATACCATAAAAGATACTACGATAACAACTCCTCAAAATGCAAAGTTGTATAGCTTAGATACTTTAAAAGAAATTAGTAGAGGCAATGAGGATTTTGTAAAAAAAATGACAACTCTTTTTTGTGATCAAACTGAAATAGCTGTAACTGAAATAAAAGAGCATTTTGCTAATAATGAATTAGATAAAGTTTCTTCTCTGGCACATAAAATAAAGCCAAGTTTAGATAATTTAAAAATAGATTCGCTTAAAACTGTGATTAGAGAAATTGAGAAAGATGCTAAAGAAAATATCAATAACGAAAGCATTAAAAAGAAAATTGATATTCTTGACGAGGTGATTTCAAAAGTAATTGTAGAACTTAGAAATAGCTAAATAATACTAAGCAAATAAAAAAGATATTTACATTTATAAATGTTTCAATGATGAAACAACACAAATTTGTATATGTCAATAAAACAACACATTTCTTTAATCATATTTATTTTAGTAATATCTAATTTTTCTTTTGCCCAAAACTGGGAGGTTAATTTATTAAACGATATTAATCCAGCTCAACCTACATCTGCATTTCAGCAAAATATTTCAAAATCTGTTTATCCATTAGCTGTAGCAACGCCTGTTTCAATGTTTGCAGTTGGGCTTTTTACAAAAGATAAAAAACTACAACAACAAAGCTATAAAGTAGTTGGCTCTTTATTGATTAATACAGCCATTACTCAGGCAATGAAATACTCTATAAATCGCCAAAGACCTTACGATGCTTATCCAACTATTATTAATCCATACACCATAGAAAAAGATGCATCTTTTCCAAGTGGACATACATCCACAGCATTTGCTTTAGCAACATCAATGTCTATTCAATATAAAAAATGGTATGTTGTTGTGCCTGCTTACGCTTGGGCTGGCGGTGTTGGTTATTCACGTATGTATTTAGGCGAACATTATCCAACAGACGTACTAGCTGGTGCAGCTATTGGTATTGGCAGTGCTTATTTAAGTGAATGGTTAAATAAAAAATTGTTTAAGAAAAGTAAATAGTCAATGCAAATAAGAAAAGCTACGATAGCAGATATTGAAACCATTCAATCTATTGCAAAAACAACTTGGGCAAATACTTATACTTTTTTGCCACAAGGGCAAATAGAATATATGCTAGAGTTAATGTATAGCAATAATTCTTTGCTAGAGCAAATGAGTAATAATCATCAATTTTTTGTTGCAATAAATGATGAAAAAATTATTGGCTTTGCTTCTGTTTCAAAACAAGATGAAAATACTTGCAAGCTAAACAAACTATACGTTTTACCAACCACTCAAAAAACAGGTGCAGGAAAAGCTTTACTGCAAAGGGTTGTAGCTTATGCAAAAGAAAATGGTGTGAAAGAAATTCAACTTCAAGTCAATAGAAACAATAACGCCAAAGACTTTTATTTAAAACACGGATTCACAATTTTATACGAAGCAGATTTTGAAATTGGTAATGGATATTTTATGAATGATTATGTGATGAGTTTGAAATTATTATTTTAAAAAAATAAAGTCATTCGTGCATTAGTGGCATCATAAAACTATTTTTGTAAAAAAGATTATTATGTTTATTAAACAATTATATACTGGATGTTTAAGTGAAGCTGCTTATTATATTGAAAGCAATGGAATAGCTGCTATTGTTGATCCTTTGCGTGATATAGATGAATATTTACAATTGGCTACAGAAAGAAATGCAACCATAAAATATATTTTTGAAACACATTTCCACGCCGATTTTGTAAGTGGGCATTTAGACCTTGCAGCAGCAACAGGTGCTTCAATTATTTATGGTCCAAATACAGAAACAAATTTTAAAGTTACTGTGGCTAAAGATGGCGAAGTGTTTAATATTGGAGATATTTCTATTGAAGTTTTACATACGCCTGGACACACACTAGAAAGCACTTGTTATTTGCTAAAAGATGAACAAGGAAAAGCACATTGCATATTTACAGGCGATACTTTATTTGTTGGCGATGTTGGTCGTCCAGACCTTTCACAAAAAGGCGAAATACTTACTATGCAAGATTTAGCTGGTATGTTGTATGATAGTTTGCAAACTAAAATTATGCCTTTGGCAAATGATGTTATTATGTATCCTGCACATGGGGCAGGTAGTAGTTGTGGCAAAAATTTAGGTAAAGAAACTTTTAGTACAATTGGTGAGCAAAAAGAAAATAATTATGCTTTAAACCAAACCTCAAAAGAAGATTTTATAAAAGCAGTAACAGAAGGTTTGGCAGCACCTCCACAATATTTTCCTATTAATGCCAAAATAAATAAAGAAGGATATGATAGCCTAGATAAAGTTTTGGCTAATGGCTTGAAACCTCTGTCTGTAGCTGATTTTAAAGCATTCGCAAAAGATGAAAATACAATTGTTTTAGATACAAGAAACGCAACTGTTTTTACACAAGGTTTTATACCTACAAGTATTTCTATTGGTTTAGAGGGAAGATTTGCAGAATGGGCAGGTAGCCTTTTATCATTTACCAAAAATATTATTTTAGTTACAGAGATTGGTAAAGAAAAAGAAACTGTTATTCGTTTAGCACGTGTTGGTTTTTCAAAATTTGGTGGTTTTTTAAATGGTGGATTTGAAGCCTGGTTAAATGCAAATGAACGAGTAGATTTAGTTATTGATGTTGATGCAGATGAATTAGCAATGGATATTCCATTTGATGAAATTCCATTTGATGAAAAACTTGTGGTGCTTGATGTGCGTAAAGAAACAGAATATGCTGATGGTCATATTTCCACAGCAATCAATATTCCTTTGCTTGAGTTGTTAGACCCTGCTAGTATGGCTGATTTTGAAGACAACCAAAATATTTATGTGCATTGTGCAGGTGGCTATAGAAGTGTAATTGCTGCCAGTTTAATTAAACAACAAGGCATACACAATTTACGTAATGTGTTGGGTGGTTATAGTGCTATTAAAGAATTGAAAGATAAATTTGAAATCGAAAAAAGTGTAGAAGTGCTTAATTAGTTTTAGTAATAATTTTTATAAAAAGAGCCTTGATATTTAAATACCAAGGCTCTTTTATTTTGTATATTAAATTCGTTATGCTAACATTCTTAAAGGTTCTTCTAATAAAGATTTCAAGGTTTGTAAAAATGCAGCACCTGTAGCACCATCAACAACTCTATGGTCACAACTTAGTGTTACTTTCATAACATTTCCTGGTACAATAGTGCCATTTTTTACAACAGGCACTTGGCTAATACCACCAACTGCAAGTATGCAACTATCTGGTGGATTAATGATGGCTGTGAATTCTTCTATACCAAACATACCCAAGTTACTTATGGTAAATGTATTGCCCTCCCAATCGCTTGGTTGTAATTTTTTATCTTTTGCTTTTTGGGCATAATCTTTTACTTGAACCCCAATTTGACTAAAACTTAAAGTATCTGCATTTCTAACAACAGGTACTAGTAAACCTTCGTCAACAGCAACAGCAATACCGATGTTTATATAATTATTGTAGCGAATAACATCGCCAAGCCAGCTACTATTTACTTTAGGGTGTTGTTTCAATGCCAATGCAGCAGCTTTAACTACCATATCATTAAAACTAATTTTAGTTTTTCCATCAGCATTTAATTTGGTTCTTGCATCAACAGCAGCATCCATATTAATACTCATTGTTAAGTAAAAATGTGGTGCAGTAAATAAGCTTTCGCTTAATCGTTTTGCAATTACTTTACGCATTTGAGATACAGGAACTTCGGTGTATGCGTTTGCACTTTGGTGTGTAGTACTGCTTGTTTGTGGTTGAGTTATTGTTGATTGACTTACTGACTCTAATTTCTTACCATCAAAATTATCAACATCAATCTTAATGATTCTACCACCATCGCCACTACCTTGTACATATTTTAAATCAATACCTTTTTCAGCAGCTAATTTTTTTGCAAGTGGAGAAGCAAAAATTCTTCCATCGTTTACCACAACTTGTTGTTGTAGTGATGTATTTGCAGGTGCAGCAACTTCTGCTTTTTTAGTTTCAACAATTGCAGCAGGTTCACTTGTTGTTGTTATAGCTGCTCCATTTTTCAGGCCAGCAACAATTTCATCTACATTCAAACCGTCTTTACCAATAATGCACAGCAAATCATTTACTTGAATTTTTTCTCCTGCTTTTGCTCCTTGATATAATAAAATTCCATCTTTATAGCTTTCCAACTCCATTGTGGCTTTGTCAGTTTCAATATCGGCAAGCACCTCACCTTTCTTCACAGCATCACCAACGCTTTTCTGCCAGCCAGCAATTACACCTTCAGTCATTGTATCACTTAAACGAGGCATCAATACTACTTCTTCCATAGCAGCATAATTAGTACTACTAGAAACAGGTGATGGCTGTACTGCAGGTGCTAAAGGTTTTGGTGTTTCTACAGCTTCTTCAACTTTTGGTGTACTAACTTCTACAGATGTATGACTATTGATTAAAGCACTTACATCCTCGCCAGCATTACCTATTATTGCTAGTAGATCATTCACTTGTAATTTGCCGCCTTTTGCAGTGCCAATATGTAACAAAGTTCCGTTTTGATAACTCTCCAATTCCATTGTGGCTTTGTCGGTTTCAATTTCTGCCAACACATCGCCTTTTTTTACAGTATCACCAACGTTCTTTTGCCAAGATGCAATTACCCCTTCTGTCATTGTATCACTAAGACGAGGCATTAAAATCACTTCTGCCATAATGTATTTTTTTGAGGACTGATGAAGTCCATTCTTATGAAGTTTGTTTTTGAGGGCGTGAAAATAATGCAAATTACTTTTGCAGCGTCAACAGTTTTAAATAAAATATGATAACGATTGTTAGTTTTAAAGGCTTTCACAACATTTTAACAAATATTTAGTAATCGTTTTTATACAAAGTATCACAAATTTTCCATTATTTTATATCGGCAATTTTAAATGCCACTAACTTCTCACCAATCCCAACAAATATGGAATCTCTCAAACGCTTGCCAATCTTAGTATTGGCTTTATTAGTATGTGCATTATCAATCACATTATCTTCTTGTAAAAGAAAAAAAATTATTGAAGTTGACCCCGAGTTTGCCAAATACATAGAGGCTTATACTAGTGGGGTTGTTTCAAAAAAATCTTCTATCAGAATTCAACTTGCAACTGATGCAGCTGCAACACACACAGTAAATGAAAATATCAAAGAAGATTTATTTGAATTTTCACCAGCAGTAGAAGGCAAAGCTTTTTGGGTAGATGCTAGAACTATTGAATTTAAACCTACCAAAGATTTAGATATTGATAAATTATATGAAGTGGAATTTAAACTAAGTAAAGTTTTGAGTGTTCCTAAAAAGTTCAAAGAATTTAGGTTTAATGTGCAAACTTTTAAACCATCATTTCAAATTGCAGATAATGGCTTACGTGCATTAAGCAAAGAAACAATGCAGTATGGTGGCGAAATAGTAACTGCAGATATAGAAGAAAGTAAAAAGATTGAAAGTATTGTTTCTGCTTCTATTAGTGGGAATAAATTGCCTGTTAAATGGCAGCACAACGAGGCGAATAAAACCCACACATTTATTATTGAAAATATTAAAAGAGAAAAAGCTGCAACCACACTTTTAATAAACTGGGATGGTAGTTATATCAATGCCAATAATATTAAAGACCAAAAAGAAATTGCTGTGCCAGCCATTGGTGATTTTAAAGTAATGGATATAAAAGTGGTGCAAGAAGAAGAACAATATGCTTTGGTACAATTTAGCGACCCTTTAATGATTGGGCAACAATTAGAAGGCTTAATTAATATTAGTCAGCAAGAAAATTTAAGTTATACTATTTTAGGAAGTGAAGTAAAAGTTTATGCAAGTGGTAAACTTGATGGTGGCTATACTGCAACAGTTTTAGAAGGCATTCAAAACATGTGGGGAGATAAGCTGACAAAGATTTTTACGTCTCAAATATTTTTTGAAAACAGATTACCCTCAGTAAAAATATTTGGCAAAGGTGTTATTCTTCCTAATAGTGGGGGTAAAATTTTATTGCCATTTGAAGCTACCAATTTAAAAGCAGTTGATGTAAGTATTATTAAAATTTATGAAAATAATATCCCTCAATTTTTTCAAGTAAATAATATTGATGGAGAGAGAGATTTAAGAAGAGTAGCAAAACCATTGGTAACTGCAACTGTAAAATTAGATGATGATAAAAGTTTGAATCTTCATAAGAAAAACAGGTTTACACTTGACCTTGATAAATATATTAAAACAGAACAAGGTGCTATGTATCGTGTGTGTATTGCATTTCGCCCTAATTATTCATTATATACTTGTACTTCAAAAGTTGATGGAGATAGAGAATATAATTATTATGGAGACGGAGAAGAAGAAGACCAAAATAATTTAGATGATGATGATAATTTTTGGAGAAGATATGATGATTATGAACCTTATGGTTATAACTGGGATCAAAGGGAAAATCCTTGTAGTAAAGGATATTATACAAGAGACAGATTTGCCTTTAGAAACATCTTATCTACCAATATTGGGTTAACAGCAAAGCGTGGTAATAACAATAGTTTAATGGTTGCTGTAAATAATATCATTAACACAGAACCCCTGAGTGGCGTGGATTTGCAGGTGTTAGATTATCAACAACAAATTGTAGGAAAAGGAAGTAGTAACAGCGATGGCTTTGCAATGATTGAATTAAAGCGTAAACCATTTTTATTGGTTGCAAAAAAAGGAAATGAAAAAAGTTATTTAAGGTTAGATGATGGTAGTAGCTTGGCATTAGCAAAATTTAATATAGATGGTGTTCAGGTAAAAAATGGCATCAAAGGTTTTGTGTTTGGTGAGCGTGGTGTGTGGCGTCCTGGCGATAGCCTGTTCTTAGGTTGCATTATAGAAGATAAAGAAAAGAAATTACCTGCTGGTCATCCTGTAGAAATGGAATTGACTTCGCCACGTGGGCAACTATATAAAAGAATCGTACAAGCCAATGCCGACGATGGTTACAATGTATTTAGAACTGCAACAGATGTTAATGCACCAACTGGTAATTGGACTTGTAAAGTAAAAGTGGGTGGTGCTGTTTTTGAAAAAACAATTAAGATAGAAACCGTAATGCCTAATCGTTTGAAAATTGATTTGAATTTTGGCGATGCAAAAGCATTAGGTAAAAATGTAACGCAACAAGGAACATTAACTGCCAAGTGGTTATTTGGTGCAGATGCTCAAAATTTAAAAGCGAAAGTAGATGCCCAATTGTATAGAAAAAATACCACATTTGATAACTATAAAGATTATGAATTTGACAATCCGGTATCTACCTTTTCATCTCAATCTAAAACAGTGTTTGACGGTAGTTTAAATGCTCAAGGTGTTGCAAACATTAGTCCTCAATTTGATGCAGGAGAAAATCCACCAGGAATGTTATTGGCAAACTTGATGATAAAAGTATTTGAACCTGGGGGTAATTTTAGTATAGATAATATCAGTATGCCATATCATCCTTATACAAGTTATATAGGTGTTAAAATTCCTGAGGAAACAACTGGCTGGGGTTATTTACAAAACAATAAAAACTACCCAATAAACGTAGTAGATGTAAATACCAATGGTGTTGTAACTGCTGGTAATACTGATGTTGAAGTGCAAATTTATAAAGTACAGTGGCGTTGGTGGTGGGATAGAAGTGATGATAATTTTAGCAACTTCACACAAGATGAATACAACAAATTAATCAAGAAAGAGAATGTTACAATTGCTAATGGAAAAGGCACATACAACTTAAAACTTGGAGCTGGAGAGTATGGTCGTTACCTTATTTTAATGAAGGATATGAGAAGTGGACATACCACTGGTAAATCTTATTATGTAAGTCGTGACTATGAACACCAAAATTTTGGGGAAGATAATGATGCATCTGCTATTACAATGTTGTCATTTACGTCTAATAAAGCGAAGTATAATGTGGGTGAAGAATGTACTTTAAATGTTCCATCACCAGCTAATGGTAAAATGTTGGTAAGCATAGAAAGTGGTACAAAAGTGTTGCAAACAAAATGGGTAAGCACACAAAAAGGCGAAACAAAATATAGTTTTAAAATAGACAAAACAATGACCCCAAATGTGTATGTAAATATTTCTATGTTGCAGCCACACGCTCAAACAATTAATGACTTACCTATTAGAATGTATGGTGTTATTCCAATTGAAGTAGAAGATAAAAATACCATTTTAAATCCTGTTATAAAAATGAATGATGTGATTAAACCTGAAGAAAAAACATCAATAACAGTAAGTGAACAAAATGGAAAACCAATGACATACTGTATTGCTATTGTTGATGATGGTTTATTGGATTTAACACACTTTAAAACACCTAATCCACATAGTGCATTTTATGCTAAAGAAGCATTAGGTGTAAAAAGTTGGGATGTGTATGATTACGTTATTGGTGCTTGGGGTGGGCAACTAGATAGAATACTTACTATAGGTGGTGATGCTGAAGGAGATGATGCTGGCAAAACCCGCAGAGCCAATAGATTTAAACCTGTTGTGCAGTATTATGGACCATTTAAAAGTAATGGCAGTAGCAAAACACACAACTTTACTTTACCAAATTATATGGGCAGTGTACGTGCAATGGTTATTGCTGCTGGTAATGGTGCTTATGGAGCTACTGAAAAAAGTGTGAAGGTCAAAAAACCATTAATGGTATTGGCAACAATGCCAAGAGTATTAGGCCCTGCCGAGGATTTAAAAATTCCTGTTACTGTTTTTGCTACAGAAAATAATATTAAAAATGTAACAGTTAGTATCCAATCAAACCCAATGATAGAAACTGTTGCAGGTAACAATAATATTACATTTGATAAAACTGGCGAGCAAGTTATTTATTTAAATGCCAAAGTAAAAAATGCTGTAGGTATTGGTATAATAAAAGTGGCGGCTTCAAGTGGTGGCAACACATCTTATCACGAAATAGAAATTGATGTACGTAATCCAAACCCTTATACTACACAAGTTACAGAATATACATTACAAGCAGGACAAAGTTTTACATCGAGCGTTGCTATGATTGGCGATGCTAATAGTAGCAAAGCAACTATTGAAATTTCTTCTATTCCTGCTATCAATTTGCAAAAGCGTTTGTCTTATTTAATTCAATATCCGCATGGCTGTATTGAGCAAACAACAAGTGCTGTATTCCCTCAATTATCATTGAACAATTTAATGGAGTTGAGCGATAGACAAAAAGCAGATGTGGATAGAAACGTAAAATATGCTATTCAAAAAATACAAAACTTTCAAACTGCCGATGGTGGTTTTAGTTATTGGCCAGGCAATATGAATGCAGACGAATGGGGAACAAATTATGCTGGTCATTTTTTAATTGAAGCTAATACAAAAGGATATAATGTTTCATCTGCAATGTTAGGCTCTTGGAAGAATTATCAACGCAGCAAAGCGAATGCTTGGAACGTATCTGCTGCACCTTGGTATGGTACAGATTTAACACAGGCTTATCGTTTATATTTATTGGCACTAGCAAAAGCACCAGAGCAAGGTGCTATGAACAGGCTAAAGGAATTTAAGTTTATTACTCCAGAAGCAAAATGGCGTTTAGCAGCTGCATATTATTTAACAGGACAAACACAAGTTGCCAATCAATTAATTAGTGGCTTACCTATGACATTTCCTGTTAGACCTTATTGGGGTATGAGTTATGGTAGTGATGTGCGAGATGATGCAATGGTTTTAGAGTCATTAACTTTAATGCAACGCAAAGGTGAAGCTGAACAATTGGTAAGAACCATTGCTTCAAAACTATCTCAAGAAACTTGGTATAGCACACAAACAACAGCTTATAGCTTATTGGCAATTGCTAAATATTGTGGCGAGAATAATGGCAAAAAAATTACTGCCAATGTGGTTGCTGGTAGTGCAACTGCCAACATCAATTCATCATCAACAATTGCACAACAAGTGGTGGGTTGGCAAAATGGAAAAGCTGTTGTAAAGCTTACCAATAAAGGCTCTAACGTGTTGTATGTTCGTGTAATTAATCAAGGACAACCAATAGGAATGCAGCCTATAGCGTTTAATAACAATCCAAATGTGTTGCAGTTAAGTGTTAGTTATTTAAACACTAATGGCAGTAGTATTGATGTGATTAAATTAAAACAAGGAACCGACTTTGTAGCCAAAGTTGTAGTAAGCAATCCTGGTACAAGAGGTGCTTATACACAAATGGCATTATCTCAAATATTTCCCAGCGGTTGGGAAATTTTAAACACCAGAATGTACAATGCAGAAGGTGCATTTCAATCATCAAAAAGTTATTATATGGAGATTAGAGATGATAGAGTATATCACTATTTTAACATTGCCTCAAGAGAAACATTAACATATTATGTGCAGTTAAATGCAGCATATCTTGGTAAATATTATTTGCCAGGAGTGTATTGCGAAGCAATGTATGATAATACTATTAGTGCAGGAAGTGGTGGTAAAGTTGTGGAGGTAGAATAGAGCTGCTTATCCAAATAATGTGTAAAGTCCTTACCACGAAATTCTGACTTTTAGTAACTAAAAATTGGAGATTGAGATAAAATCTTCGTATACGTATTCTCGACTCTAAACATAAAAGAGGTAAACAATGTTTACCTCTTTTATGTTTATTAAATCATTAATTTTTACCCTTCTCTAAACACCACCATTCCATCAAACACATCAGCTAAAATAGGTTTGGTTTTATCTATGTTTCCTTGTAGTATTTTTTTACTTAACTCATTTACTACAGCCTTTTGTATCAAGCGTTTCAATGGTCTTGCACCAAAAGTTGGGTCATAACCATTTTGCAGTAAATAGTCTACTAAATAATCTGTAAACTCTAATTGAATGCCACCTTCTGCAACACGATTTTTTAGTTCGTTTAGTTGAATAGTGATAATGGCTTTCATTTCTTTTTTAAGCAATGGATGAAACATTATAATTTCATCAACACGATTTAAAAACTCAGGTCTCACCGTTTCTCTTAACAAAATCATCACTTCTTTTTCTGCTTGTTCGCTAATTTCATCAATATTATTTTCATTTACATTTTCAAATTTTTCTTGAATAATATGACTACCAATATTGCTTGTCATAATAATGATGGTATTTTTAAAATTCACTGTTCTGCCTTTGTTATCAGTCAATCTTCCATCATCTAAAACTTGCAATAAAATATTCCATACATCAGGATGAGCTTTTTCAATTTCATCCAATAACACAACGCTGTATGGCTTTCTACGCACAGCTTCTGTCAATTGACCACCTTCATCATAGCCCACATATCCTGGAGGAGCACCAACCAATCTTGATACAGTATGTTTCTCTTGATACTCACTCATATCAATTCTAGTCATCATACTTTCATCATCAAATAAATAACTTGCTAAAGCTTTTGCCAATTCTGTTTTACCCACTCCTGTTGTACCTAAAAATATAAAACTACCTATTGGTTTTTTAGGGTCTTGCAAGCCTGCTCTACTCCTTCTAATGGCATCTGCAACTGCAACAATCGCTTCTTGCTGACCAATTACTTTTTTGTGCAATTCATCCTCTAAATTCAATAGTTTTTCTCTTTCGCTTTGCAACATTTTTGAAACAGGAATATGTGTCATTCTTGCAATGGTTTCAGCAATATCTTCTGCATCCACTTCCTCTTTCATCAACCTTTTTTCAGATGTTGCATCCAGCTCAATACTTAATGATTCTATTGTTTTTTCTTGCTCTTTTATTTTGCCATAGCGTATTTCAGCCACCTTGCCAAAGTCACCATTTCGTTCTGCAAGTTCTGCTTCGTGCTTTAAGTTTTCAATAGTTGATTTAGCAGTCTGCACTTTATCAACCAATTCTTTTTCTGTTTTCCATTTTGCTTTAAACGTATCTCTTTGAACAGATAATGTTGAAATTTCTGTGTTCAAATCTTTCAACTTAGGTTCATCATCTTCACGTTTAATAGCTTCTCTTTCAATTTCAAGCTGACGAATTTTTCGTTCTAATTCATCTAACTCTTCTGGCATACTATTCATCTCAAGCCTAAGCTTTGCAGCACTTTCATCAATTAAGTCAATGGCTTTATCTGGCAAAAATCTATCAGTAATATATCGTTGAGACAATTCAACAGCAGCTATAATGGCTTCGTCTTTGATACGAACGTGATGGTGTGTTTCGTATCTATCTTTCAATCCACGCAAAATAGAAATGGCATCTTCTGCACTTGGTTCATCTACCATTACTTTTTGAAATCTTCTTTCAAGTGCTTTATCTTTTTCAAAATATTTTTGATACTCATTTAATGTGGTGGCACCAATTGCCCTCAATTCTCCTCGAGCCAATGCAGGCTTTAAAATATTAGCTGCGTCCATTGCACCTTCTCCACCACCAGCACCTATTAAAGTATGTATTTCATCTATAAATAAAATGATTTCACCGTCACTATCAGCCACTTCTTTTACAACAGCTTTTAGTCTTTCTTCAAACTCGCCTTTATATTTTGCACCTGCAATTAATTGTCCCATATCAAGGCTATATAAAATCTTTGATTTTAAATTTTCTGGCACATCACCATTCACAATTCTCATTGCCAAACCTTCAGCTATTGCTGTTTTACCAACACCTGGTTCACCAACTAATATTGGATTATTTTTACTTCTTCTACTTAAAATATGTAAAGTTCTTCTTATCTCTTCATCACGACCAATGACAGGATCAAGCTTACCAGAGGCTGCAAATTCATTCAGGTTTCTTGCATATTTTTTCAATGCTTCAAACTGATTACTTTGCGTTTGAGAATTAACAGTTGAACCCTTGCGTAAATCTTTAATAGCAGCTACTAAACCTTTTTCAGTAAGACCTGCATCTTTCAATGTTTTAGCAGTATCATCATTCACTTGTAATAAACCAATAAGTAAATGTTCAACACTTACAAACTCATCTCCAAATTGCTTTAAAGATGCATTGGCTTTTAATAAAGCAGCATTGAAATCTCTACCAACTTGTTGAGCAGGTTCTCCACTTGTTTGCTTTGGTAAACGAGGAATGCTTTCATCAATTTTAGTTTCAACAAAAGCCGTGTTTACATTATTTTTCTTTAATAAATATTGAATAGAACTATCATCATCTGCTAATAAAGCTTTTAGCAAATGATTGGTTTCAATATTAATATTATTGTTATTGAAAGCTTGTTGCTGTGCTGCTTGTATGCTTTCTTGTGCTTTTATTGTATAGTTATTTAAATTCATATCTTATATTTTTGTTAAACCATTTGCTCAAATCACAATCCATACTAAAAAACAAGTAACTATGGCACATAAAGTTAATTCTAACTGTCTGTATTTCCGATTATTATTTGCAATGCTGTTATTCTTTCAGTTTTCATACTCACAAACCTTTACTAAAGTTGATAATTGGCTAGAGGAAAAATAATTTACTCAAAAGAGAAGAATGAAATCTCTCGAAAACAAAAATTTGGTGCAAAATGGTTAGCTAAGAAAACAGGAAAAGATGCTGATTTGAGCAACTTTAATATTGATACTAAACAACGAATTGCAAGTTGTAGTAAATGGCTAACAGCAGCATTAGCAATGACTTTTGTTGATGAAGGAAATCTTAATTTGGAAGACACTATTGGAAAGTTTTTGCCTGTAATGACAGAAAATAATAAAGGCAAAATAAAAGTATGGCATTGCTTATCTCATTTAACTGGTATTAAACAAATTGGTGTTGCAGCAGCAATGAATGGAAGTGATGATGATAATGGTGATGAAGTTCCAAAAAAAATGAGTTTGAAAGAAAAGTTAGAAAAGCTATCAACAAAAAAAGATAATGGATGGAACACAATGCAAGAAGCTATTGACAGTATTGCTGGTGCACCAATGGAAGGCGAACCTAGCAAAACGTTTCATTATGGAAATGCAGGATTACAAATTATTGCAGCCATTTTAGAAAAAATTAGCAATAAAGATTTTGAAATTTTATTTCAAGAAAGAATTGCCAACCCATTGCAAATGGCGAATACAGATTTCGGCAAAGTAAAAGTACCACTAGCTGCAGGTGGAGCTTATAGTACACCAAATGATTATATGAACTTTTTACAAATGATTTTAAACGAAGGAACATTTAATGGAAAACAAATCATCAGTAATAATTCAATCATTGAAATGCAAAAGAATCGTGTAGCTAAAGATGCTAAAGTTGTTTACAGTCCAGCAGAGGCTGGCAATTGGGGCTATGGTTTTGGAGAATGGGTAATGGATGATGCAACTGACAATAAACGTTCAAAAGCAATTACAAGCCCAGGCTTATTTGGCACTTTTCCTTGGGTTGATTGTGAAAAAAAGTACTGTGCTATACTTTTTACTATATAAAGAATTAAAACGTTTGGTTGATGAGCAATTGTAGTAAAAATAAAACTTAGATATTAAACGATAAACTATAAACGAATAAAAATGTACGAACACAAAACCCAACCTTTAGCAAGCAAAAAAAAATATTGGAATAGGATATGGAGCAACCTCCTTTTTTGTACAGGTATTCTAACAGTATGTTTATTTATTGGTATGCTTGGTTACAAACTAACTATACCTGAATTTGATTGGTACGATTGTTTGTTAAACGCTTCAATGATTTTAAGTGGAATGGGGCCTATTATTGATGAAAATATTCATTTAACCAACGCCGCCAAAGTATTTGCATCTATGTATGCATTATTTAGTGGTGTTGCTTTTATATCAACCATTGGGTTTATAATTGCACCAGTTGCACATCGTTTTTTTCATAAACTACATTTGGAAGAATAAGCCTAATAAAAATGTTTTCTATTGCTTCTATTCCAGTAATACACTAAAATAAAACCCACAAGAGCACCGCCCAAGTGTGCTATATGTGCCACATTATCTCCAGCACTATTTCTTACTGTCATTGCAATTTCAAAACCTGCATATAATAAAACAAACCACTTTGCTTTAAGAGGAATAAAGAAGTACAAGTATATATCTGTATTAGGAAACAAATAGCCGAATGCAGCTAAGCAACCAAACACAGCACCACTTGCACCAAGTGTTGCACCATTAATTAAAATGGCAGATATGTCATTTGCTGTATATGATCCAGATACTTGTATTCTTGAGCCATATTTATTCACAAAATGTTGCAAAGATTCTGCATCAACTGCATTCTGCAAAGCAGATAACATAGCTTGATTTTCAAAATACAAAGCTGTTAAATGACATAACGCAGCACCCAAGCCACACACTATATAAAATATAAAAAATCTTTTTGCACCCCATACATTTTCTAATACCGAGCCAAAAAAGTATAGAGCTAACATATTAGAAAAAATATGACCTATGCTTTCAGTACTATGCATAAACATATGTGTAACCAATTGCCAAGGTTTAAAGAATTCGCTTTGCCAGCTATGCAGAGCAAATGTATCTTCAAAGTTGAAAAACTTATTAGCAACAAAATGTTGAGCTATTAGCACCAACACATTTACTATAATTAAATTTTTTACAACTGTGGGTAATGTTTGAAATCTAGAGGGCCTAAACTGAGTCATATAATAAAAATTCTTTAATTACTGTGAGTGAGATTATTTATTTCAATTTTAACTGTACTACATTTTCTATATGATGTGTATGAGGAAACATATCAACAGGTTGCACTTTTGTTACTGTATATTTTTCATCTAGCAAAGCTAAGTCTCTAGCTTGTGTAGCAGGATTACAACTTACATATACAATAATTGGGGCAGCCATATCTAACAGTTTTCTTACTAATTTTTCGTGCATTCCTGCACGTGGAGGGTCTGTAATAATTACATCTGGTTTGCCGTGTTTTTCAAAAAAATCATCTGTACAAATGTTAATTACATCGCCAACAAAAAACTCTGCATTGGATAGGTTGTTGATTTTAGCATTTTCCTTAGCATCATCAACAGCTTCTTTAATCAATTCTACACCAATAATTTTTTTGGCCTTATTGCTTACAAAAATCCCAATACTGCCTGTGCCACCATATAAATCATAAACTGTTTGTGTGCCATCGAGTTCTGCAAAATTCCTTGTAATACTGTAAAGTTTTTCTGCTTGTTTGGTATTGGTTTGAAAGAAAGATTTTGGGCTAATGATAAACTGATAATTTTCTAATTTTTCTGTAATGTAACCGTTGCCTTTTACCACAATTGGCTCCAAATCAAAAATACTATCATTAAATTTGGTATTAATGGTATAAAGCAATGTAGTTATTTGAGGAAATTGTTGTAAAACAAATTGCATTAGTTGTTCAATGGTTGTTTTATAATTTTCGCCTACAACAATGTTTACCATTATTTCTCCAGTTGTTGTTAAACGCACCATCATATTACGTAAAAACCCAACGTGATTTCTGATGTCATAAAACGAAATATTATTTTCTTTTGCGTAAGCAGCAACTGCATTTCTAATAGCATTGGTAGGCTCTTCTTGTAAATGGCAGGTTTCTATTTCTACAACTTTATCAAAAAAACCACGAGCGTGAAAACCAGCAGCAGCAATATCTTCATATACATTACCATCTTTTTTTAATACAGCTAGCTCTTCATTGGTTACATATTTTTTTGTAGAAAATGTATATTCTAATTTGTTTCTATAATAACGAGTTTCTGTAGCACCAATTATTGTATCAATTTCTGGTAAATTTACTTTGGCAATTCGCTGTAAACTATCTGTAACTTGTTGATGTTTATATTGTAATTGTTTTTGATAAGGCAACATTTGCCAAATGCAACCACCACACAATCCAAAGTGGTTACAAAAAGGTTCTTCTCTATCTTTACTGTATTCTACAAAATGAACAGGAAAACCTTCGGCGAAGTCTTTTTTATTTTTGTTTAGTTTTATATCTACAACATCTCCGGGTACAACTTTTTCTACAAAAATCACTTTGCCATCAATACGTGCAAGGCTTTTGCCTTCTGCTGCATAATCTGTAATGACTACATTTTTTAATACTACTTGAGGTTTTTTTCTTTTCACTTTACAAATGTAGAGATGTGTTTTTAATGTAATATGTTAAGATAAATTATATTAAATAAAAAGCCTTTAAACTGCTTGTTTAAAGGCTTTGAAATATTAATAAATTTATATAGTATTAATAAGCTCTGGCAAATAGAACTCTTTTTTTACTTGAATTTACCTACTGAACAATAAGTTTTCATTATAAACATCATTTAATTTATCAATAACATTTAATAAATAAATTCCTTTGGGTAAGTCTTTATTTTCAACTTTTCGCTATTTACTTTTAACTGCTTAACAACTTGCCCTAGTTGATTAGTAATACCAACTACTTTTATTATTTATTTTGATAAAATATTTACCACATCTTTAGCAGGATTTGGATAAATACTGATTATTCCATTTTTAATTCCTAATTCTACATTCCTGATTTCAGAGTATTACTTTAATATTTATATCAAATAAATAGTTTTTCCTTTGTAGATAACACACCAATTTATATTTGACTTCTAAAATAAAATATATGCAAGTAACATACTACGGACATTCTTGTTTTTTGGTAGAAACCAATTGCAAAAAATTATTATTTGATCCGTTCATTAGCTTTAATGAATTGGCAAAAGAGATTGATATCAATAGTATTGAGTGCGATTATATTTTGCAATCTCACGGCCACGCCGATCATATTGCAGATGCTGTTGCTATTGCACAACGCACCAATGCCAAAGTAATATGTAATTGGGAAATTCATGAGTGGTTCAACAAAAATGGGGTTGCTAATACACACCCTATGAATACAGGTGGTAAATGGCAATTTGACTTTGGCACTGTAAAATGCGTTGTTGCCCAACACAGCAGTAGCCTACCCGATGGTAGCTATGGTGGCAACCCAATGGGTTTTGTGGTAATGAATGGCGAAGATAATTTTTATTATGCAGGCGATACAGCACTTACATTAGATATGCAATTGATACCCAACTGGTGCAATTTAAAAACTGCTTTTTTACCCATTGGCGATAATTTTACAATGGATGCAACCGATGCTATTACTGCATCTCAGTTTATTGCCTGTAACAATATTGTGGCTATGCACTTTGATACTTTTGGTTTTATAAAAGTAAATCATGAGCAAGTTGTAGAACAATTTGACAAAGCTGGTGTACAAGTAAAATTAGCATCTGTAGGCGAAACGTTTACAATTTAACACCAACTGCTATAATACCAATTGATAAATTTTTATTTTACAAACAAGCGTTAGTTTTGGTTGAACGCTTACTTTCGCAGTCAATCAGTCTTTAGCTATTAGTTTTTCGTCTTTAGCTAAAATAATGTAATTGCTAAAGACTTAAAGCCTAAGACCTAAGACTTAAAAATTAAATTACAAATAGTATGGCAGTTCGTGCAGACCTTTTTCAATCTCCAGATTATTATAATGTAGATGAATTATTAACCGAAGAACACAGGTTGATAAGAGATACAGTAAGAAATTATGTAAAAAAAGAGATCTCCCCTATAATAGAAGATTATGCACAACGTGCAGAATTTCCTGAACAAATTATTAAACAAATGGGCGACTTAGGTTGCTTTGGTCCAACTGTGCCAACAGAGTATGGTGGTGGTGGATTGGACTATATTTCTTATGGTTTAATGATGCAAGAATTGGAACGTGGCGATAGTGGTGTACGCAGCACTGCAAGTGTGCAAGGTAGTTTGGTAATGTTTCCCATTTACGCTTATGGCAATGAAGCACAACGTCATAAATATTTACCAAAATTGGCAAGTGGAGAATGGTTGGGTTGTTTTGGTTTAACAGAACCAAATCATGGCAGCGACCCAAGCTCAATGCTCACAAACATAAAGAATGCAGGAGACCACGTTATATTAAATGGAGCAAAAATGTGGATTAGCAATGCACCATTTTCTCAGGTTGCAGTGGTGTGGGCAAGAAACGAACAAGATGAAATTCAAGGTGTAATTGTAGAGCGTGGTATGGAAGGTTTTACAACTCCTACAACACACGGCAAATGGAGTTTGCGTGCAAGTGCAACGGGTGAGTTAGTTTTTGATAATGTAAAAGTGCCAAAAGAAAATATTTTACCAAATGTAAAAGGATTAAAAGGGCCTTTGGGCTGTTTAACCAAAGCTCGTTATGGCATTGCTTGGGGTGCTTTAGGTGCAGCAATGGATTGTTATGATACTGCTTTGCGTTATGCAAAAGAAAGAGTACAGTTTGGAAAACCTATTGCTGGCTTTCAATTGCAACAAAAAAAGTTGGCAGAAATGGTAACCGAAATTACCAAAGGTCAGTTGTTGGTGTGGCGTTTAGGTGTGTTAATGAATGAAGGAAAAGCAACACCACAACAAGTGAGTATGGCAAAAAGAAACAGCTGCGAAATAGCAACTAATATTTGTAGAGATGCACGCCAAATGCTAGGTGGAATGGGCATTACAGGAGAATATAGTATTATGCGACATATGATGAACTTGGAAAGTGTAATTACTTACGAAGGCACACACGATATTCACTTATTAATTACAGGTATGGATGTTACTGGAATTAATGCCTTTAAATAGTTGATATGCAACCGTTTCGTTATTACAAGGTTTTAGAACAAATAAGGCTGTCATTAATGACAGCCTTATTTGTTCATTTAGAAGTTCTTTTATTCTACTAGTATTTTTTCTACAAATCTTTTACCTGTTTTATTATTGGTAAGTGTTATAAAATACATACCACGTTGGTTGCTCACTAGCATATCCATACTTTTTGTTAAAGCTGTGGTTTGTGTTGTACTCATTACTTTACTGTACAGTAATAGTCCAAATAGCTTTTTCATCACTTGGTATCAGTATATGCACTAGACCTTTTGTTGGGTTAGGATAAATGTTTATAGTTGATGGTTTATAGTTTATAGTTGACAGTTTTTTGACTTCGCTATACGACAATTTTCCATCATTATCTACCCCTACAATTCTATAATACAAGGTCTTTGGTTCTTGGTCTTTGATCTTTAGCTCGTCAGTAAATGTATATTCATTGTAGCTTTTATTTTTAGCTTTTACCTTACCTATTACTGTAAAGTCTTTGGCGTTGATGCTGCGTTCTATATTATAGTGGCTTACATTAATTTCATTCATTGTTTCCCACTTATTCAATACCTGTCTTTCATTCATTATTCTTAATTCATAACTCATCATTCTTAAAGGTAGTACCACATTTACATATATAGTATC
>JAPLER010000035.1 GCA_026391115.1 Bacteroidota bacterium
TGTGTAAACAATATTTGCCGTACCATTTGAAACTGCTGTAACATTTGAGGTTGAAGTAGTGCTACCCCCATTGGCAACAGTTGCTACAGAAGGATTCGAGCTACTCCAAATTCCATTTTTCATTGATGGATATAATGATTCAATTGTACCTAAGCTACAAACCGCAAATGTTGTTGTATTGTTACCAAAGCGTGAAAGAATAGTTGGTGCTGCTGGACTTTGATTTACAGTCATTGTAATAGTATTACTTGTTGCTGTAGCTGTAGTTTGGCAAGGATTGTTTGCTGATAATACACAACTAATTACATCGCCATTAGATAACGTGTTAGAAGGGAAAGTAATACTTGAACCTGTAGCAACATTGCTACCATTTTTCTTCCATTGATATACTGGAGACGTACCTGTGTTTGTACCTAATGCTGTAAAAATAGCTACATCATTACTACAGATTGTTGTTAAACCTGTAGAAATGGATACACTTGGAGTAACAGTACCTCCAACAGTTAATGTTAAACTATTGCTTGTTGCAGTTGCACTTGTTTGACAAACATTATTGGCTGTTAAAACACAAGTAATAACATCGTTATTAGCAACGTCGGTAGTTGCTAAATTTAACGTTGAATTTGTAGCACCTGAAATATTATTGCCATTCTTTTTCCATTGATATGTTGGTGAAGAACCTCCATTAGTTGGCGTTGCTGTAAACGTTCCAGTTGTTCCAGTGCAGAAAGTAACAGTTGTGCTGTTAATAGAAACACTTGGTGTTAAAGTTGTAGCAACTGTAACAGTTAGGCTATTGCTATTTGCTGTTGCACTTGTTTGGCAAAGGTTATTGGCTGTTAAAACACAAGTAATAACATCATTATTAGCAACATCTGCATTTGTTAAAGTTAATGTTGAATTTGTAGCTCCACTGATATTGTTGCCATTTTTTCTCCATTGATAAGTTGGAGCATTACCACCATTTGTTGGTGTTGCAGTATAAGTGTTTGAAGTTCCTGTGCAAAATAAAGTAGTACCACTAATTGATACACTTGGTGTAATTGTTGTGCTTACAGTAACTGTAAGGTTATTGCTAGTGGCAGTTGCAGTTGTTTGACAAACATTATTGGCTGTCATTACACAACTAATAACATCATTGTTTGCCACATCAGCAGTTGTTAATGTTAGTGTAGCATTAGTTGCTCCATTTATACTATTACCATTTTTTCTCCATTGATAAGTTGGTGCAGAACCACCATTTGTTGGTGTAGCAGTATATGTGTTTGAAGTACCAGTACAAAATAAAGTAGTACCACTTATAGAAACACTTGGCGTAACAGTAATACAATCATTTGCCAAAACAAAATTGCCAATTGACGTTAGACCAGTTGCAGTGCTTACATTAGCAACTCCAGAAGTTGAAGGTTTAGACCAAGTGCCACTTACATTTTGTGCAGTTATTAAACTTGAAGAAGTAGCACCACCTACTATATCGCCATTTACATAAGTCATATCAAGAGAATATGTTCCAGAAAATGCAAAAGATGAATTTACTGTATTTAAACTCCAAAAACGATTTACATAAGCACTATTGCTAATAGGTGCTGTTGAATAATTTGCAACATTTGTGATAGGTGTTCTTGTAGATGCTGTTACACTTCCAGTTGTTGTAGGAGTGTTAGCAAATGTTAACGTAATTGGTGTATAGTTGGTAGCATCACCTATAGGATATGGACGAGCTGTAGTAGAAGAAATGCTTCTCCTTAAATTTCCATTAACCCAACCACTTGTTCTTACGATACTGCTAATGGTATTTGGAGTTACAATTACAGTATCATTTCCTGTTGTTATGGTTCCACTTGTTAAAGTTAAAACATTGGTTACTGTAACATTACCAGAAGTATTTTTAGTTGCACCGCTACAAGTTAAATTATAGTAAGATAACCCTGCAACTGTTTGAGCAGAAGACCCATTCAAATTGATAGTCGATGTAGCAAAATTAATAGCTACAGACGACGTATTATTTACAGTTAGATTACCAGAAACGTTATAAGTATTTGACAAGAAACTAACAGTTCCTGTTCCTAACAAATTACTTATGGTTAAATTTCCAGATATATTATAAGTACCAGCTAAAAACGTTTTATTACTTGCTGCTCCAGAGTTTGAAAATGCAATGTTTGCATAAGTTAATGTATCGATTGTTTGAGCAGCAGTTTGACCAGAAGCACCTCTATAGAAATCAATTGTTGAATTGGAGCCTAAAATTAAGTTAGGTACAAAATCTTCAAAAACTAAAGTTGACCAAGTTGTTAAAGGTGAACCAGAGGAGGCTGTAATACTTGCACCACTTGCAAATGCAGTTGTAGGTGCAGCAGAAATAGCTATAGAAGTACCTCCACTAAGTACTCCTGTTATAGTAGTACTTGCAGCAAATACACCTGTTCCACTATTTTTTGTTAATGTTCCTCCTACAGCCATTCCAAGACTTGAAGATAATGGTAATGTATATCTTGCAATGGAAATAGTTGCAGCACTTAATTGAGTTGTAGCAGCGGCAGAAGCTACAAATACAGTAGCACTAGTAATAGATCTTACAAAAGTTCCAGCAGGAAAAGCACCACCAGACACAGCAGTAATTATATCTCCAACTTGAAGATTAGAAGTACTTGCACAAGTTACAGTTCTAGTTAGCCCTGTAGTACTTGCAGCAGTAGCTGCTGAAGCATTAGTAGCTGTTGAATTAGCACCAGTTGTTGTAGTTGTTACTGGAGCTATTGATGTACTAGTAGTTGTTGCTAAACCTCCTTGTCTTCCTGCTCTAAAAGTTCCGTTTATTGTAACTACACCACCAGACCTAATCCCAAAATAATTTGATGAAGCTCCAATTGGGCCTGCTAAAGTACAGCCTACATTTACGGTAATATTTCTATACTTTCCATTTGCACCACCCATATCTACAACTGCATTGTTTATTAAACTCATATCTCCAAAAGATCTTGTTGAGTTTGATGTAATGTTACAACCATCGTAAACAATTTCTAAATTAGGATCATTAATTAATCCAAACGACAATGCAGTACCACTGTTTTGATAAATTATTTTATGATTACCACTAGATGGAACAGAAACTGAAATAATTTGACTTTTGTTTACTGTTAATGCCGAGCCTGATAATAAAGTGAATGTGATAGGGGCAGCAGGTGTTGAAGGGTTACCAATAATTAGACTATCCCCGCCAGCACTTGCAAAATTGGTGGTGCCAATATTCCAAGTGCCACTTAGAGATATTGAGGTTGCATTTTGAATAATAAAATAGCGACCACCACTTGTAAAGTCTGAAAGTGTGCCATTAGGTGTACCATTTGAGTTAAGTGTCCAGTTACTGGTACTCTTAATATCGCCAGAACCTGTATAATACCATAAAGTTTGAGCAGATAAATTATTGCTTGAAAAAGCCAAGGCAATAAATAGCATAACTCCACTAAGGAGTTTCATTTTAGTGAATTTACATTCAATGTAATTTGTAAAAGTTTTCATACACATTTTTTTAGCAATTGTTAAATAAAAAATATTTGATACAACATTACAATCGATTGCAGTATTGTAATGATTAATTGGTTTCTGAATTGTTACATAATATTATTTCCCATTTCTGAAAAATAATTCTAGTTTCCGAAATATTGCAAATCATTCATTCTCAGTTTTTTTTCTTGACAATAAATTGATTTATAAAATAAAATTAATTTTATAGCCTATACTAAAAATTAATTTCAAAATAATTCATTAATCAAAACGAACATTATTTCCTTACAAAAAAAGAATTACCCTATTGTTTCTTTAGCAGTTTTTAAATCAATTTCTTTTTCCCATTTGGCAACATAAATAGTTGCAACTGCGTTGCCAATAATATTTGTTAATGCCCTTCCTTCACTCATAAATCTATCAATACCTAAGATCAAAGCAATTGATGCTACAGGAATATGTCCTACAGCAGGTAATGTTGCAGCTAAAGTAATAAACCCACTACCTGTAACACCTGCTGCTCCTTTTGATGTAAGTAATAAAATAAGGAGTAAAGAAATTTGTTGGCCAATATCCATTGGCGTATTAGTAGCTTGTGCTAAAAATACTGCAGCCATAGTTAAATAAATAGATGTTCCATCTAAATTAAAAGAGTAACCTGTTGGAACAACAAGACCAACTACAGACTCTGAACATCCAGTTTTTTCTAATTTATTCATCAACCCAGGCAATGCCGCTTCTGATGATGAGGTTCCCAAAACAATTAAAAGCTCTTCCTTAAGGAAACCTAATAATCTAAACAAGTTAAATCCTGCAAACTTTAAAATTCCTCCTAGTACAAAAACAATAAAAATAATACAGGTAATATAAAAGGCAATCATTAATTGTCCAAGTGATGCTAATGAACCAATACCATATTTTCCTATGGTAAAACTCATAGCTCCTAACGCACCAATTGGAGCTACTTTCATTATAATATTAATAACAGTAAATAAGGCTTTCTCAAGAGACTTTATCCCACTTAACAATGGTTTGCCTTTATCTCCTATTTTAGATAATGCAAAACCAAGTAAAACTGAGAAAAATAATACTTGTAATAAATCGCTATTGGATAAAGCACTTACAATATTTTCTGGAATAATATGAAGAATAAAATCTGTAAACGTTCTATTTTTTCCTTCTGTTATAAAGCCTTCAACAGCTTTGGTATCTAGTGTTGCAGGATTAATATTCATACCTACACCTGGTTTTAAAATATTAATAACAACTAGGCCTATTATTAAAGCTAAGGAAGTAACTATTTCAAAATACAAGATTGCTTTTAAACCAACACGACCTACCTTTTTGGTATCTTGCATACCAGATATTCCTGTAACTATTGTACAAAAAATAACAGGTGCAATCATCATTTTAACTAATTTGATAAATGCATCCCCGAAAGGTTTTAATTCAACAGCAAAAGATGGATAAAAATGACCAATTAATACGCCAATTACTATGGCAATTAAAACTTGTACATATAGTATTTTTATAAATTTCATTTTGTATTTTTAATATGATGAATCACATAAATTGTATTGCATCATCATAAACTATTGAGTGCGTAAACCAATATTTTTATAGTCCCAAAGTCTATCTAAAGATATTTTCCATTCTGAATTATCAGCAGTTGTTCCTTTAGCTGTATTCCAATCTGTAGTTGGATCTTTTACAGTTTTCTTTCTTAAAAAAGTTCTGTTTCTTGTATCTAAATTTTCTCCAGCAATTGTCCACATTATATTATTTCTAGCACTTGCAGTTCCTTGAAAAGTAGTTCGTTTTACGAATGGGCTTCCAAAAACGTCAATAATTTTATAGCTGTTTCCATTTAAGTTAAAAGTTCCTGCTGCATCTTTTTTTAATAATGCAATAGCACTGTTACCACTTAATTGTAAAGGCAAACTTGCAGATGCAGAAGTTGTGCTTGTAGTACCCCAAGTGGTATCTGATTTAACAAAAGTTGAACTACACTGTGGTGATGCAATTACATAACATTTACCTGTATCTAAAGTTCTTTTAAAAGTAATAAATGAACTACTCGATGTAAAGTTAAAATCAGTTACTGTAGCTGTATCTGTAACAGCAAAATATCCAATAGCATAATTTGACAGGTCAATTGTATTTGTTGTTCCATTGAATAATTCAACATAATGATTTCTTACCCCACCACCAGATGGGTCAGTATTAATGGCTGTAGAAACTTCAGATATCAATAAATCTGAAGTAATTACTGGTGGTATGGGTGGATCGAATGTTATTTTTGAAGTACAACTTCCTAAAAAAACTACTGCAATGATGTAATAAAATATGTTTGATTTCATTTTGAATGATTTATAATAAAATTTGAATGGCAAGATTGCTAACCCATTTTTTTGTACTTATCAAAGGATTTTTTTCTTCGATATATGTGGCATTCAAGCCCATTTTTACAGCATTGTTTTTAATAAATTTATTAATGCCGAACGTGTACCAATTTTGTTGGTCAACTAATGAAGTTGCTATATTAAATTCAGGAGTTACTGAAGAATATCTGCCATCTATAGCCCAACCATTTTTAAAAATATAAGATGATTGTATATTGAATGCGTTTCCAACATTATAATATGAGCTTGCCATTTCTGTTGTTAGTTTTATAGTTGCACCAGCGTTGGTATATAGCTCATTTCCATCAATACTTCCATTTACATACTCTCCTACTATTGAAAATCCATTATGTTTAAAAATGATATCAGCAACAACCTTGGTATAATTAGCATAATCTACTAATCCATTCTTGTTGTAAATAGCAGGTGTAACATTATTGTCTGAACCTATAGGGCTAGTTACTTTTGAGTTATAACTAGCTGCAAAACCAATAGCTAATCTTGGCTTTTTTTCTCTGTAAATATCCTGAGCTATAAAAGCATTATTTTTAATAAAATCTCCAAAAGGCATTATATCAATTCTACCTCCATATTTAAATCCAACATTTGGTTGAGTGCCAAAGAAGTTTTGTCCTTCGCCAGTTGTAATAGAAACTGACGGATAAATTCTACATTTTTTTACATTAAAATTGGTTTCAAAAAATAAACCACCTTCTCTGGTAGAGCCTACAAAATTTTGCATTAAGCCACCAAAAACAGAACCATCATTTGATTTACCAGCAAGTGTTTGACCCATAAATTGAGAATAGCGTTCATCTGCCATTGCTAAACGATTATTGGTGTTGGTTTGTCTTTGTCCCAAGATAACTTTAGCTCTTTTTTTGAAAACAGAAAATCCTACCCAACCTTCTAGAATAGGTGTTGTACTTGTAAAATCTGTCATAATACCAAAAGACAGTTTATCTTTTAATGCAGATGCTTTAAGAGAAAGTCTTACAAGATTTAGTGATAATCTGTTGCTTTTTGAAGTTATAGAAGCAGAATCAAATTGGCTTAACTGCAAACCAGATTGAACAGTACTCAATAAGTTGAATTTTGTTCCTTCACCTTTTCCTACATTAATAAAGGTTCCTTCTCCATTTATATAATAAATCGAGGAATCTACTGGTGTTGATTGTGCATTTATTTTGCTTACAAAAAGCAACAATGAACAACTATAAATAAATATTTTTTTCATCATAATTATTTTAATTTGTTAAAACTGAACAGTGAACTGTACTTGAGTGTAATAATTGCCATTTTGTGTGGCTGTTTTTAGTGCTTCTTTCAACTCATCGTAACCCATTTCTATTTGAATTTTTAAGTTATGACCAGTTAAGTATTTTGTAGCTACTAGTGTATAATATTTGTTATAATCTGCATAATTGGCTGAAACAACATCATTGTTTAAACTTGAATAACGTGCACCAAATGCCCAATCTGAAGGAAAAATATAACCAGCTTGAAAATTAAAACCACTACCTAAGTTAAGCCTTGATTGTACTAGATTTTGTGTTTGTTCTTCTGTTTGACTGGCACTATAAGTTGAGAAGGAACCATTGCTTACTCTAAACTCTCCTTTAATATTATTTGGAACAAATGATTTAGTTGCAAAGCAACTTCCCATTGAATAAAAACCATTGTATTTAAACAAATAATCAACACCGAACTTTGAGTATTTAGGTAACAATATATTTTGCATTGAATCACCATAAACATACCTTCCTCCATTAGTTCCTTGTGCAGAAGTAGCACCATCATTATAACTATAAATAACCCCAATAACTAATTTTGGTTTTTCTTCTCTAAAAATATCATCCATAAAAAATTCGCCTCCTTTAGAAAATTTATCAAATGGCAAATAATCTATTCTAATGCCATATTTAAATCCTCCAAAATTCTTTTGTAAAGCCGACCTGCTATCGCCTGTAGTTATAGATAAATATGGCTTTAGTAAATGTTTACCACCTAATTTATAGTTTCCTTTATAGCGTATTCCATAATCGAATATGGCGTCAAACGAAGCAGATACAGCACTTCTATTGATGAAGCCTAAACTCTCCCCTTCAATTCTTGTTTCTCTCGAATCAACATAATCTGCTCTTAATCCAAAATTAAATGTGTGAGTTCTATTGGGTCTGTATTCAATATAAGCTTCTTGTAAAGTAGTATTAAAAGTTCTTTTTCCTGTAGTTACACTTTGATAGTTCGCTGCAAGATTTACACGAGCTACCATACTGATTTTATTGTCAAATAAATTGCCAACCAAAGTCATTCGGGCTCTGTTAATATCAAATGTAGAGTTTAAACCAGTTAAATTTTTATTAGCAGCATTTACTCCATAAAGCGTTTGAAATGTTTGTGTAATATTTATACCACCATTTGCCGAACGTAGTGAAAGTCCATCTCCTAGAACATAACTTTTGCGTAGTTTTAAAATATGAAAATTACCATCTGGTTCTTTAAAAGTTTCTGTACTATCTCCCTCGTATCTATATTCATCTTGAGCTATCAAACTATTATAAAATAATAGGCTTAAGATGATGGAAAATATTTTAATTTTTTTGTGCATTTGATAATAGTTTAACTATTGTATATCCATAAATAATAATGAGAATGCAAACTTTCCCATTTCTCCATTTGAGTGCCCAACTTTTGGCACAAATATTTCAGTCCAGTTAAAATTCAATTTTAATTCAGCAGCTTTATTTTTTGCAGTTTCAAAAAAGTTTTTACCTCTATCAAACCTTGTTTTGCCTTGAGCATCAGCTTCTGCTGTTGCTACAAAATCTTTACTATTTCTATCTATATCATCCATACCCAGTAATACATATACCTTTTTGCCAAAAAAATCAGTTAAA
>JAPLER010000205.1 GCA_026391115.1 Bacteroidota bacterium
AATGACAGCAAGTATTACAAGAAAAATACAAGGTAGTATTTTTTTGTTATTCATAATCCAAATGTAAAATAAAAAAATACACAGAAATTGTTCTGTGTGTTTTATGTATTAATATTTTTTTTACATTTTAAATTTTATCTAGCACAGCATCAACAATACCATAAGCCACAGCTTCATTAGCATCCATCCAATAATCTCTATCAAAATCTTGCATAATTTGTTCAATAGATTTACCACAATTTTCTGCCAAAATTCTGGCTCCTAATTCCTTAGTTTTTCTTATTTGCTCTGCTTGTATTTCAATATCTGCACTTGTTGCTTGAAAGTAACCACCTACGCTTGGTTGGTGTATCATTACTTCTCCACTAGGAAAAATAAATCTTCTGCCTTTTGTACCACAACTTAAAAGAATACTACCCATACTTGCTGCCAAACCCATACAGATAGTACTAACAGGAGATTGTAATAATTTAATGGTATCATAAATAACCATTCCACTTGTTACAACACCACCTGGACTATTGATATAGAATTTAATTTCTTCACCCGGCTTATCGTTATCTAACAATAATAGTTTAGTAACAATTTCTTTTGCACTTTTATCATCAACGGGTCCCCAAAAATAAATGGAACGTTTTTCAAAAAACATTTGCTCCATTTTTTTTCCTAACAAACCACCAACTGGTTGGTCTTGCTTTTCCTCTTTTGTATTTTCGTCTTCGTCGTGAAACCTAATCATTATTTTAAATTTTGAATTATAAATTTTGAGTCGTCTTTGTGTATTTCAGCACTAACAAATTATTTATTTGCTTTTCTTGGATTCATTAATAGTACTTCATCTACCAATCCATATTCTTTAGCTTCGGTAGCAGTCATCCAAAAATCGCGATCACTATCTTTTGCTATTTGTTCAATAGATTTTCCTGTATGATGTGCTGTTATTTCATAAAGTTCTTGCTTCAATTTTTTAATTTCTCTAGCAGTAACTTCTATATCACTTGCTTGACCGCCAATAGCACCACTTGGTTGATGAATCATTATACGACTATGTTTCAAAGCAGTTCTTTTACCTTTAACACCAGCACATAATAACACTTGTCCCATACTTGCTGCCATTCCTGCATCTGGACTAATGAATTGCATTGTATCGTAAACACCCATTCCTGCATATACACTACCACCAGGGCTGTTAATATACATTTGAATATCACGTGTTCTATCAGCACTTTCTAAAAATAACATTTGTGCAGTAATAATATTGGCAACATAATCATCAATTCCCTGCCCTAAAAAAATAATTCTATCCATCATCAATCTACTAAACACATCCATTTGTGCAATATTTAATGGACGCTCTTCAATAATGTATGGAGTTAAATTAGTTGGGTTAAATTTAGTTTTATACTGATGCAATACATTGCTACCAATACCTTTGTGCTTTACAGCATATTTTTCAAACTCATTACTATAATTCATTATAATATTTTTATGTGGCTAATATAGAGGCTTTGCTATTCAAATAATATGCTATAAAAAAAATGAGGACAAAATGGCAAAATATTTTTCTTTTCAACAAAATAATATACCACAGCGTTGTATAATCCATTATTACTTTTTGGTTTTGACTTTTAACTTTTACCTTTGATATTATTATGAAAATTGACATACACACGCACATAATGCCAGACAAAATGCCAAATTGGGTGCAAAAATTTGGTTATGGCGAGTTTATACATTTAGAACATAACAACTGCCAAGCTTGTATGATGAAAGGCGATAAGCTATTTAGGGTAGTAGAAGAAAACTGCTTTGAAGTGGATTTGCGTAAACAAGATATGGAATCTACAAGTGTTACTACTCAAGTACTTTCAACCATTCCAGTGTTATTTAATTATTGGGCAAAAGCTAAAGACGGATTAGAAACTTCACGTTTTTTTAATGATCATATTGCAGATAGTGTGTGCAAACACCCACATCATTTTATTGGTTTGGGTACAGTGCCTTTACAAGATATTGATTTGGCAATACAAGAAATGGAACGTTGTGTTAATGAACTTAAAATGCCAGGGCTTGAAATAGGAACTAACATTAATGGCAAAAATTTGAGTGATCCTTATTTCTTTCCATTTTATGCAGCAGCAGAAAAATTGGGTTGTGCCTTATTTGTGCATCCTTGGGAAATGATGGGAGAAACACAAATGCAGAAATATTGGCTACCTTGGCTTGTTGGTATGCCAGCAGAAACCAGCAGAGCTATTTGTAGTTTTATTTTTGG
>JAPLER010000414.1 GCA_026391115.1 Bacteroidota bacterium
GCAAGGATAATTCCTTTATCGATTGCACTAAAACTCAAGATGTCTTTTGTTTTTTGGCTTGTAGTTTCAATTGCCCACAAGCTATAAACTTCACTCATTATCATCAAATCATCTTCATAACCAAGCTTTTCTTCTGTTGCTTTATGTTGTGCTTCAGGCATTTTGCCAGGCACAATTCTATCAACTAAAGAATTGCAAAAATCATTTGCTGTAAATAGCCAATCTATGAAAGTCTTACCCATATTGAGTTTGGTAGCCAACTGCTCAATAATCATTTTAAGTTTAGTTCCATTATCAGTAATTAATTCTGTTGGAACAATGGCAACACCACACTCTTTACTACCATTAAAAGTTTCGTATCTTTTATATAACCAAGCCAACAATTTTCCAGGAAAAGAGTTGGGTGGATTGTTTGTTATAGCATCACTTTCATCATACACAATACCCACTTCTGTTGTGTTTGATAGGATTAATTGCATTTCGGGATTAGTAGCAGTTGCTAAAATTTCCTGCCAATTGGTTTTAGCAGAAAGCACTCTACTAATTGATGAGTTTATAATGGTTTCATCAACTACCTCATTATTCTTTACACCTTTTATGCAATGTGTGTAAAGGCAATCTTGATTAGAAAACTCGTCAGCACCACCATTTCCTGTTGATTTTACAACAACAATACGACCATTAAAAATGCCTTGTTTGTTGGCTTTATCAATATAATAGTCTGGCAAGCCACGAAGTAAAACACCTGTTCCAAATTGTAACACTTTCTCAGGCAAAGCTTCCGCTTGTTTAAAACTGTTTATGTTTTTATTTAGTTTCATCTTGCTATTTTTTCTCTAATTAATTTTCCACTTATCCTCAAAAACCCAAGCTGCATTTATGTTTGCTGCAATTGGATTCCCTTTTGCTTTATCTAAATTATTTTCAAACCATTTATAATCACCACCATCTCTATGGCAGTTATAATAATAAATTCTATCGCCCCATTGTATAGTATTGTTTGTTTTAACACGATAAATATTCGTATCTGCCATTTCTTTTGCAAACGAACAATCAATCAAATAAAACTGAGCATCTCTATGATAACGCCCTAACTTAAATCCTTCAAACCCCTTAAAGGTGCAGTGTTTCAGCACTGTTTTAGAATCTTCATATTTACTTCCATCGTGCCAAATACTTGCTGGTCCTATATGTGCAATGAAAGTGCAATTTTCTGCATAAGCCCAACCACGTGGACAATAAAAATCAACACCACCTTCCATTACACAATCTTTAAAATAAAACATTCCATTTTCAACATTCCAAGGGCTAACAGTATCGCCACCAAAAGCTTTCAACTTGCAATGAATCACTTTTAATCTTGTTGTAGCAAATGAACGTAATGCCATTTGGTGTCCATCCTTTCTAATCTTTTTTTCGTGCTTGGCAGTGTCACTTGCACAAGAAATTGTAATGTCTTTATCAGTATCAAAACCATAGGAATTTTCTATGGTTAAATTTTTTAAAGTAATATCACTTCCCTTTAAATTAAGTGTTGCAACGCCCCAATCATCAACATTTAAGCAACGCCATTCATCTCTTGCAATTGCTTGTGTAAGAACTGTTTTGCCTTCATCTTCTCCTTCCAAAATCACATTATTCTTTTCTAAAAAAATCTTCTCTTTATAAATTCCTTTCTTAATAAAAATTGTTCGTGTTGTTGCTGAACTATCACTCAAACTATTAATAGCATCTTGAATGGTTTTAAAATCACCCTTGCCATTGATGTCAACTACAATTTTGTTTTCTACTTTTTGTTTCTGACATTTAACTTTTGACTTCCACACAGGATAATCTTTCTCTAATAAATCTCTTGCCCAATTGCCATACCATCCATAACCATTTCTTCTTTCGTATTCAATCTCACTTACATTTTTTCTTTTAATTCCATCACGTCCACTAAAGAAAGGCTGGTTAGTTTCTATATCGTAAAACCTTGCCCACAATATATTTCCAGCTTCGGGTATAATTCCCCTGTCTCTACCTTTTGGTAAAGTTGAATCAGGGATATCTTCATATTTATAACCAACAATCTTCGATTTTTCAAACCATTCAAGTGCTGCTTCAACCGCATTTTTAATTTCAATAGTTTGATGTTCGAATCTCATTAAAAACTTAATAATGCCAACACTTTCAGAGCCACTTAAACTTGGCAATTCATACGCCCTTGCTTTTGCTGGTTTCAATGTTTTTTCATCGTGTTGTGCACACCAAACAGTTAACTTGCCTTTAACTTTAACCTGCGTTTTTAAAATACAATCTACCCCTTTTGCAACTGCAATTTTTGATGGCTTAATAAAATTTGAATCAACAGCATCAAAACCATTTCTCCTCAAAGCCACGTCATACAATACATTCATTGCGTTTATCATTGCGTTGTCGTTGTAGGTAATCTCGTGTCTATAAGAACTTAAATCAGGATAAAACTGTGGAAACCCTCCATTTTTATATTGCATCTTCAACAAATACTTAATTCCTTTTTCCGACGCAGTTAAATATTTTTTGTTTTTTGTCTGATGATATGCTTTTATTAAATATCTAATCTCTTTACTGGTTGCATCGTTATCAATGGTTGCATCATTTCTATTCGATTCATCTTGAATTGTAGCTTTTTCAACATCAGTATAAACTTTTTTATAATTTATTTTTTGTTCCTGATAATGCTTTGGCCAACCGCCATAGTTTCTTTGAAAGAGCAACATATTATTTGCAACCGCATCTTGTGCAACAAGACACAAAGTCTCAAACTACTTTTTGGTTTTACTTTTTAACTTTTTACTTTGAGTCAATGCCCATTTCACCAAATCATTTGCAGCCTTAAAATTTTCAAATTCAGCAGGCAATTTTCTTCCATCAACATATTCGTTATATAACCAAGGATCGCCAACTGCAAAGACAGCTCCTTTACCAATATTTGACACTGCCATTAAACAATCTTTATCATCTTTTTTTATTGATTTCGTCTCATACTCATTACCAATAATACAACCTCCTCCAACAAATGAAATAGTCGATATTTCTTTGAGATAACCCTTTCTTGCAGTTTTGAAAATTTCAGTTGAATCATTAAAATAGACAGCACCCATTTCAAACTGTTTTCCATCAACCTTATTTCTACTATCCTCATTAAACCAAAACCCAAATCTTTTAACAAGTTTATTAAAATTTTCAAATTCTGCATTTACTTTATCGTTGTGTAGTACGATTAAAACACCTCCTTTTCTAACCCAATCATATACTTCATATAAGTTCTTTTGCTCTACATAATTTGGCTTAGGATTATCTGCCACATTATCTGCATCAACAATTATATATACATCTACACCTTGCAAATTCTTTGCTGTTGGTGCTTCATATAAAGTTTTTGTAGCTGCTCCATATCTATTGAAAACACTGCCAAACATTGAAAATCCACTGTTTGATTTTTCGTTCCATTTGTAATGCCAAGACTTTTCAATGCCTGTAATATCTTTCTTTTTTTCGCTGTTAAAATAGCTGTCTAACATCACTACTTTTCCTTTACCAATACCCAATGTTTCTA
>JAPLER010000021.1 GCA_026391115.1 Bacteroidota bacterium
ATTAAAAACTGTTATTATTGGTATTAGTTATTTTTCTTTTTTCTACCAACTGTGCGATATAGAAGAACATTGGAGAGAGGATTTTTATGCCACACACTATAACATTGCAGGTTGCAAAAAACAAAACAGCAACTTGTTATATTTAACAACCTATCAACCACAACAAGCATTTACACTAGCTTGTAGCCATTTTAAAGATGCGGGTGCTGCTACTATTTTATACAATGGTTATCAACCCAAATACGTGCAAAAAGAAATAAGTGACAGTAGTGGTTTACAAAGAATAGCCATACACAATGCAGAAAACTTTACTAACCGCAGACCTGAGATTGAAAATAATCTGGAGATTTTTGTTAAACAATTACACTCTCAAAACATTAATGTGGTTTTTGTAACAACACCTGTGTACAATACATACTACAAGCATTGCAATACAGCAATTGTGCAACACAATACCCAATTTATTAATACACTGTGCAAAAAATATAGTTGCCGTTATTTAAACTTTTTTACAGATGCAAGATTTGTAAAAACCGACTTTGAAGATAATGACCACCTAAAAGATAATGGTGCAAAAAAATTAAGTAAAATAATCAATGATAGTCTTTGTATAACACCTTAGGGGGTATCGAAGAATAGCTGCATCTTACGCTCAATGTACGCGTTTAATATGCTATGGATATAATTGCAATTGTTCTGTGCTACAAAATCCCCTTTGTTTACTAACATTAGCTTGGAAAGGAGAAGTTGTTGGGAAGGAACAACTCACAACTTTTTAAATGGTTTAATAAGCTGTCCTTTAGGAGAAGGTGGTATGTATTCTGGCATAATAAACTTATCTAGTATCTCAAATCCAGTGGTTGGTTTATTTGTATTTATATCATTTGATACTCTTAACTGATATATTCTTACCAAATTTACTAAAGGAGTGTCTACAGGCATACCAAATAAATCATCTTCACAATACCTAACAGAATTTCGCCAGCCGTACAATAATCCATAAGAATTTTCGGTATTAATATTTTTATTAATCATTATTTTTATTTGATAAAAGCCTGTTTTAAATTGCTCGTAAGGAATTTTGATTTTAGCGTCATTAATCTCAATTAGAACATGCTCTGCGTTTTGCTTACTTTCAAATTCTATAACAGAGTCATAAATAATATTTATTTTCTTTTTTTTGCCCATAGAATTTACTAAGTAACATTTAGTTAGTTGTTTACTTGCTGTGTCTCTGATAGAGAAGGCTGTATCGCTAAAAAAATTTACAATTGCATATTTTGTGCCCGAATATTTGCAAAAACTATGTGGCAATCCATATCCTGATTGATATTGTCTTTCCAAACTTTCTTTTTCTATTTTTATTCTTTCTTCATAAAGTTTATTTATGTCATATTTTTTAGTTTGCTCATAATAACAACCCTTATTATTACTTAAAACTATGAACTGATGATCGAAACAATACCAAATTACTTCATATCTGTAATCATTAAATTCGTTTTTTAATAGCTTGTTCTTATTGAACCATTTTTTCTTGTTGTTTTTAAATTTATTTTTTTCAAACTCTTTAATTCTGTTTTCATCAACTAAAATAAAATTAGTGTTAAATTCTGATTTTATATTATCATACTTAAAAAAATATCCGTTTTTACCTGATGAGAAATCCTCTACAATAACCGTAAGGCGAGATTCATATAACATTTTCTTTGTTCTAGATGTAAAACCTTTGTAGAAACTATTTGATTTTATTGTGTCGATAAAAGGTAAATAATAACTAGCCTTCATCAACCCTTTTTTATTAACTCCACCACTATCAACAACAACAGGAATCCAACAATCGGGATGATAAAAAAGACTGTCAAGTACAAAATTTTCTGCAAAAGTTTCCTTTGCATAGTCGATTTTTTTTTGAGTAATATCAACTGTGTCTAAAGGTAAAATGCTGTTAAAAGCAAAAAGGATATTTAATAACATAGTTTTTTGAAATCTCTTCGCCAAAATGTCTCTTTGTATGGCATTGTGCAAAGCCAAGGGTCGTTTTGGTTTATCCTAATACTTAAACTTAGGGGCTTTACTTGCTGCTTTAGTAGCCTTGGGGTCGCCAGCAGCTAATTTTTCTGCTCCTATAGCTCTGCTATTACTTGGGCATCCTGTTTTTTGAGAGCCACCAAAAATGCCACAAGAGCTTAGTAAAACTGTTATTGCTAGTAATAAAAATACTTTTTTCATTATCAAAATTTATAATACAAAGTAATGTAATTTTTATATCAATCCCTCATCGGCAAAGCTATAGTAGCCTTCGTTGCTTACAATAATATGGTCGTTAACTATTATATCAAGTAGTTTGGCTGCATCAGTAATTTTTTGTGTTAAATCTTTGTCGGCTTTACTGGGTTTTAAATTACCACTTGGGTGGTTGTGGCACAGTATAATGCCAGTAGTATTATGTTGCAAGGCTTTCTTCATCAATATCCTTATATCTACCACTGTGCCTGTAATACCACCTTCGCTAATTACTTCACTATGCAACACCCTATTGCCTTGGTTTAAAAACAAAGCCATAAAAATTTCGTGTGGTTTATACTGCAAAAAAGATTGCAAATACACAGCAGCATCTTTAGACGATGTAATGATTTCTTTTTTATTTTCTACAGCACCACGCCTGATGCCTAGCTCTAGTGCAGCAACTATTGCAATAGCTTTGGCTTCGCCCAGGCCTTTTACTTTTAAATTCACCATTTCTTTTACACCCAATTGCCCCAACTTTTGCAAATCGTTATTTACACATTGCATTAATTCTTTTGCCAAATCAACAGCCGACTTGTTTCTTGTGCCATTGTTAATCAAAATAGCAAGCAACTCGGCATTGCTCAATGCATTACTACCTTTTAGTAATAGCTTCTCTCTAGGTCTGTCATCTTCACTCCAATTTTTAATAGAATTATTCAGCATAGATCAGTTTAAAATTTATTGATTTACTTTTAACTTTTCACTATTAACTCTTCGCTTATTTTCGCCAAACTTAATTACTTATAAAATACCTTGTTTAAAAAACTAGACATACTTATTGTAAGGTCATTTATTGGTCCTTTTATAGCCACCTTTTTAATTGCTGAGTTTATTTTAACCATGCAGTTTTTTTGGTTGTATCTGGATGATATGATTGGCAAGGGCTTAAACTTATTTTTATTGCTTAGGCTCATTTGGCTGGTTATCATTAGCTGGATACCAATGGCTCTGCCACTTGCTATGTTATTGTCTAGTATTATGACATTTGGCAACCTTGGCGAAACATTTGAAATTGTAGCCATTAAAGCAGCTGGTATTTCGTTGCTTAGATTTATAAAACCCTTAATTGTTGTGGCTTCGTTTATAACAATCGGTGCTTTTTTATGCTTAAACTATTTTATACCTATTTCTATTTTAAAACTAGAAACTTTAAAGCACGATATTATTGTAAAAAAACCTGCATTTGATATTAAAGAAGGGGTATTTTACACCAAGTTAAGTGGCTATGTTATAAAAGTTGGCAAAAAAGAAAAAGACGATAGCACCATTTGTAATGTGATTATTTTTGAAAACAATGGTAGCCTGCACGAAAATATTATTGTTGCTAAGAGTGGTGTAATGAAACTAACAAGCGATAAAAAGTTTCTGGAGTTTATATTAATTGATGGTTGCAGGTATGAAGAAAAAGGGCGTGGATCAGCACTACAAAACGATTATATCAGAATGGGTTTTACACGCTACAGTAAACTATTAGATTTAAGCAGCCTGCAACTGAGTAAAACCAACGAAAACACATTAGAAAAAACAGCAAAAATGTTGAGTGTAAGACAAATTACTTACACACTAGACTCACTAGACAAGAACAAAAAAAGCATTGCTGAAAAAGTAGTAGAACAAAGTAAACCAGTATTTGCATTTAATAGTTTTAGAGATACTGGCTGGCTTAAAAAAGATACGTTTAAATACAAAACAACTAAAGATTTTGGAGGATTAATTCCCGACTCTGTTAAGTCATTAGTATATCAAAATACATTGTCTAGTATTAATATAGCCAATGCTAATATTACCACTTCTTGTAATGTATATAAAATCACATCAGACGCTCAATCTAGTTATAGCATAGAGTGGCATACAAGATTTACTTTTAGCCTGGCTTGCTTGGTATTATTTTTAATTGGTGCTCCATTGGGTAGCATTATTCGCAAGGGAGGTTTAGGTACACCATTAGTTTTTGCCATAGCTTTTTTTGCTATCTTTCATTTATTAAATACATTTGGTAAAAAAATAGCAGAGCAAGGTGTGGTTAGTCCTTTTGTGGGGGTGTGGTTGTCAACATTTGTGCTAGTGCCAATAGCTATATTTTTAACTTATAAAGCATTACGAGACTCGCAATTGTTTAACAGCGAGTTCTACTTTAGATTATTCAGAACCATAAAAGCCAAGTTTAAAAAAGCTTGATAACATAACATTAATGAAGCAACTTTTTATATATACCATTTTATTATTTACACTTGTTTCTTGCGAAAAAGAAACAAGCCTGGAAGGAGATGGCAACACCAAATATGCAACTGGCACTTTGCTGGATAGTGCTAATAATTGTAAGAACATTATTGTAAATGGTAGTTATAGAAAAGATTCTGTACTCACTCCTTTTAACAATATTGTTGTAAATGTAACCTTTACTGCTGTGGGCAATTTTACTATCTATAGCGATACTGTAAATGGCTATTATTTTTACTTAAAAGGCTATGCTTATGCCACAGGCTCACAATTAATAACACTTGCTGGTGTGGGTAAACCACTAGCCAATGTAGATGCACGTTTTACATTGCATTTCAATGGAGATATTTGTTATTTTACTTCAAAAACCTATACACAAATAATCGCCAATGGCACAGCCAACGATTATTTTCCTACAACCAACTTTAGTACTTGGGTGTATGATAATAACATTATTAACGACACGTCTGTTACTAAAGTACTAGGTTTAGATAAAAATATTTTTGGCAATAATTTTCGTAAGTTTTTATTACAAATACCTAAGCTAGCCCTTAGCGATACTTTGTATTACAGAAAAGATGGTTTTGGAAATTATTATCAATACGATACTGTAGGCACTGGCCCAAAAGTGGAATACCAAATACTAAAAGACTACGCCACAGTTGGTGCAACATGGGAAAGTCCCGTAGTTATAGGTACTTATAATGCTGCCCCTACCGATGTAAAATATCTATTTACACTAACACGTAAAAATGTAAAACGCACCATTGGTGCAAATACTATTGATAGTATAATGGTAGTGCAGGCAGAAACACAATACAATATTGCTGGCACTTTTACCACAACCAATACTATTGAGTATAGCTATGCCAAAAAAATAGGATTGGTACAGGTTAAACAAACAGGTGCAGTATTAAATCTTAATTCCAATATAAGAAATTGGCAAGTGAATTAGTAATGACGCTATTTTTGTTTTATGAATGTGAAAGATGATTTGCAGCAAAGATGGTGGAACCTAGAGGCGAAGCTGATGGAACGATTTGAAAAAAAACCAGATACCGAAGCTATTCTGTTTTTAATAGGGTTACAAGAAACTGGTTTTGTAGTAGAAAAAATAAGTAAAGAGCAAAAGCAAGATTTAATGCACGTAGCTGTTTGCACAGTTTTAAGTAGTAGTGGTTATTATAGTTTAGATGTAATTGACGAAGAAGGTTGGCCACATTTTACACAACTTAAAGAATTGCCAACGCTAGGTTTATTAGAGCAAGAGAGTTTTTTAAAAGACCATATTCTTTTATATTTTGAACAACAAGATTTTATTTAACAACAAATAATGAAAAGACTTTTAATATTTTGTACAGTTATTAGCCTATCGGCAAATGTGTTTTCGCAGGCAAAAAAAGCACCTGTTAAAAAAGTAGCAACAAAAGCAGTTGCAGCAGAAACCATCAAATCTAACGATACATTAATTGAAATTACGACCAACTATGGCGTAATGATTGCAAGATTGTATAACAATACCCCACAACATAGAGACAACTTTATTAAACTCGTTCGTCAGGGTGTTTACGATAGTTTATTGTTTCATAGAGTTATACGTGGCTTTATGCTACAAGGCGGCGACCCAGCAAGTAAAAATGCAGATGGTACAACTATGCTTGGTGGTGGCGAAGTGCCTAATGTGCCAATGGTTTCTGCAGAGTTTAATAAAAATCTAATTCACAAAAAAGGAGCATTGGCTGCTGCAAGAACCGAAAACCCTGAAAAGAAAAGTAGTAACTGCCAGTTTTATATTGTGCAAGGCAACAAAGTTGCCGATACGGCTCAACTTGCTAATGGAAATTATACAAGCGAGCAAAAAGAAATATATCAACGCATTGGTGGCACGCCATTTTTAGACCAAAACTATACTGTGTTTGGCGAAGTGTATATAGGCCTAGATGTAATTGATAAAATTGCTGCTGTAAAATGTGGTAATGGCGATAGACCAGTTGAAGATGTAAGAATGAAAATAAGAATTATTAAATAAGTCTTTGGGTGTTAGGTTTTAGTCTTTGATAAATATACAATATGACTTTAACCAATACATTTGCCAAAGACTTTTATCTAAATACCAAAGACTAAACTTTAATAAATATGAACTTTCCATCAAACTTATTGTACACTAAAGACCACGAATGGGTTTTAGTAGAAGGTAATACTGCAACTGTTGGTATTACAGATTTTGCTCAAGGCGAATTAGGCGATATTGTATTTTGCGATATTAATGCCGTTGGCAAAAGCTTTGCTGCTAGCGAAGTATTTGGCAGTGTTGAAGCTGTGAAAACAGTAAGCGATTTATTTTTGCCTATTGCAGGAACCATTACTGAAGTTAACGCAACTTTAGAAGGTAAACCAGAACTAGTAAACAACGACCCATACAATGGTGGTTGGATGATTAAAATGACTGTTGCTAACGAAAGCGAATTAGGTTCACTATTAAGCTCAGAAGCTTATGCAGCATTGGTTGGATAGAATATTTAAGAATATATAAATTACAAATTTCCTCTTTTAACTTTCGTAAAGTTGTTACAATTTTGCGAAAGTTTTTTTGTTTAATAAATGAGCAACGAAACGGCTAAGAAATTTTTCAACTTCAGCACCTTAAAACAGGTTTTTGCCTTTGTAAAACCCTATAAAAAATACTTTTATGGTAGTGTGGTGCTGGCTTTGTTAATGGCTGTGCTGGCACCTGTTCGTCCATACTTAATACAACTTACTGTAGATACAAGCACTGGTAAAAACAATCATTTTCCTGCGTGGCTTAATGTATTTTCTTTTTCAAAAAATGAGAACCCCATTCTTGCATTAATACTTAATGTAACCATACTGCAAGTGGTGTTTATTTTTTTAGAGACTGCCATTCGCTTTGCATTTACATTTATTACTGCTTGGCTGGGGCAAAATGTGGTAAAAGATTTAAGAGAAAAAGTATTTGCCACTATTTTACAACGCCCATTATCTCATTTTGACACTACACCTATTGGCACATTAACTACACGCACTGTAAATGATATTGAAAGTATCAATGATATTTTTAGCGATGGCTTAATACCCATTATTGCCGATTTATTGACCATCGTTTTTACACTAGCTACTATGTTGTGGATAGACTGGAAGTTGACATTGGTGGCATTAATTCCTTTGCCCATAATAATTATTGCTACCAATAAATTTAAAAAAAGTGTAAACAAAAGTTTTATTAATGTACGTAATGCAGTAAGTGCTTTAAACAGCTTTGTGCAAGAGCATATTACAGGAATGTATATTACACAAGCTTTTACTGCTGAGGAAAGAGAGTTTAACAAGTTTAAAACAATAAATGCACAACATAGAGATGCCAACATTAAAGCCATTTTTGCTTACAGTGTTTTCTTTCCTATTGTAGAGTTGGTGCTGGCAATAAGCACAGCATTAATTGTGTGGCAGGTATCGCATTGGGCATTGCAAAATCAATCTGCTCAAATTAATTTTAGTGGAAAGATTGTAGCATTTGTAATGTATATGAACCAAATTTTTAGACCACTTAGAATACTGGCAGATAAGTTTAATGTATTGCAAATGGGAATGATTGCTGCCGAAAGGGTGTTGCCATATACAAAACCCCTAGCCCCTGAAGGAGAGCAACACACAACCAATTCAATGCAATATTCCCCTTTAGGGGTTAGGGGTGAAATTGTTTTCAAC
>JAPLER010000084.1 GCA_026391115.1 Bacteroidota bacterium
CCACCCAAAAACCCTTTTTACTTTGATTGGCTGCAACGCAATTTGTTCTTTTTTGTCTAATAATTTTTGCCTTTCTAATAACCCTGCCTTGAATACTTAATGGGGTTGATGAAAGGCTTTGGTATAACAAACAATTTGTTGGAACTTTATTGGTATCAATAGCATTGAATTTGTCAGTTGTAACAACACACCTGTTAAAAGATGCAATTAAAATGTTACCAAAAGCATCTACAGCATTCGATTTCCCAAAATCAAATGCACTAACTATTTTTCCTGAATAATAATCAAACAAACCTGCATCACTAAAAACTCTATTTTGGTTTTCATCAAAAAATAAAAACTCCACTTCATCATTTGTTGCTGACTGAAACTTTTTTATTCGAGTTCCAGCATTATCAATTTCTACAACCTCTCCTTTTGTATTGCCTATTATGAAATGGCTATTGGGTATTTTTAAAATTTTTGTTGCATTATCATTGTTAACAACAAATGCTGATGAAAGCTTTATGCAATTGAGATTTGGGCATTTATACAACCCATTATCTAATGTGCTAATCCAATAGTTTCCTTGAAAGTCTTTTACAATGTCACTTACTCTTTCATTTGGAAAAACGAGGTCTGTATTGCCTGATTTATAGTCCCATTTGTAAGCACCATTTTGTGTACAAATCCAAAATTCATCTTCACCAGTAACTGCTAAATGGTAGATGTATGTTGTAGCTGGTATTTCAAAATTTGGAAGTTGTTGAATAGATGTTCCATCAAAAAGAAATGCTTGACGATCTCTTCTTCCTCTTTCAATTCCAACAATTTTTTTATTGTCTGTAGCTAATCTAATTTCAATAAAAGGTTTAGCAGAAGTAGCTATTACAGGGGTTTGGGGGAAATTGTATAGTTGATTTTTGCTAGAGAAACAATAAATTTTATTATCCAATTGAGTTGAATATTGCCAAGCAGAAATACCATTTTTGTTGCCTTCTATTTGATTGATGATGTGGTGCGTTTTTTTATCTATTTCCAGAATGGCGTTGAAAGAAGAAACAACAATGCTGTTTTTTGTAACAGATATATTTAGAATATTTGAAAGCTTTTTATAGACATCATCTTTTACCTCAAATAATTTTAATGAATCTTGTTCTACATAAAATAATTGTTTATAAAAGTTAGCACACCAAATTGTTCCTTGTTCATCTTCATTAATGTATCCAACACTTTTTAAAAGCGTAGAATTAAATGGAAGAATTTGAAAAGTTCGGCTGTTAAATTTTATTAAACCCTTATCTGTAGCCAACCACAGGTATCCTTTGCTATCTCCTAGCATATCATAAATAACTGGAGTTGGCAGTGGGTCTGGATTAGCAATTTTTGATGTGTATGGATATTGGGCTACACAAACATTAACAAGAATGGTTTGAAAATATAATATGGTGATGAAGTGTTTCAAATGCTGTAAAAACTTTCTAAAAATATAGAAAACTGTCAAATGATTCAAATCTTTTCAATTGCCGTTCCCTACATTTACAACCACAACCCAACTTTATGCTTTACTCAATGACAGGCTATGGAAGAGCCGAAAAAACTATTGGCGATAATGTTTTTATTGTTGAAATAAAATCGCTTAATGGTAAACAATTTGATTTAAGAATGTTAACACCCAGCATTTTAAAGCCTTATGAAATTGAAATAAGAAACCTTATTAATGAAGGATTAGAACGCGGTAGTGTAGAGTGCCTTTTTACTATTAAATATAACGGAGCAGCCAAACCTGTTGCTGTAAATACAGAGTTGTTAAAAGCATATTACACAAGTGTTAAACAAGTAGCAAATGAGTTAAATGCAAATGATGAAAATTTATTATCAGCTATTTTGAGATTGCCAGATGTGGTTACCAATACTACAAATTTATTAACTGATGATGATTGGGTTGCATTTCAAAAATTAGTTAAAGAAGCTATTGAAAATTTAAACAAACATAGATTGAATGAAGGCGTTTCTTTAGAAGCAGATTTGCTGAAGAGAGTTGCCAATATTGAGTTACACGAAATTGAAATCAAAAAACACGAACCCAATAGAAGAATTAGAATTAAAGAAAACTTGCAAAAATTAATTAATGAAAATGTAAGTGCAGAAAATATTGATGCCAATAGATTAGAGCAGGAATTGATTTATTACATTGAGAAAATTGATATTAGCGAAGAACAGGTTCGCCTAGCAAATCATATCAATTATTTTAAAGAAATTTTGAACGGCAAAGAAAAAAGCAAAGGCAAAAAGTTATCCTTTGTATTGCAAGAATTTGGCAGAGAAATTAATACAACAGGCAGCAAAGCCAATGATGCAGACATTCAAAAACTAGTAGTATTAATGAAAGATGAAATGGAAAAAATGAAAGAACAAGTGTTGAATGTGCTGTAAATAGGTATGATATGAAGTATGTAGAAGATTTATACGAATTATTTAAGTTTGCTGCAAACCCAGAATTGGCAAAAGGTGCAGAAGCCTATATGAAAAACCAGTTCAAATTTTTTGGTATATATACTAATGAACGAAGAACTTTAAGCAACACTTATATAAAACAAGTTGGTTTGTTAACTAACAAAGAACTTGTAAAAATTGTAAAAGAATTATACAATCAATCAGAGCGAGAGTTTCAATATGTAGCTATGGAATTAATAGCATTTCATAAAAAACAATGGGCAGAAGATATTATTGAACTAGCCGAATTTTGCATAACTCATAAAAGTTGGTGGGATACTGTAGATAATATTGCCTCACTTATTTTAACAGATTATTTTAAAAAATATCCCCATCAAATTATACCAATAACAAGTGCTTGGAACAATAGTAGCAATATGTGGTTGCAACGAAGCAGCATTATGTTTCAAAAAGCTTTTAAAAAAGAAACAAATTCAGCATTGTTAAGCAAATACATTTTAAACTGTAACCACAGCAAAGAGTTCTTTATTCAAAAAGCCATTGGTTGGGCTTTAAGAGAATACAGTAAAACCAACCCAATGTGGGTTAAAAATTTTGTGGCAAATAATACACTTGCACCTTTAAGTAAAAGAGAAGCTTTAAAGCGAATTTAAATTATTTCTTAATCCACTTTATCCACCAAGGCAACTCATTAAAATGCCAGTGATAATAAGGTTCATTTAAAGCTCCAAATTTTTGATAAAACTGTTTCACACCTGGCAAATCACTCCCTTCAAAATCAAAAGTTAAACCGCTGCCAGCAAATTCTTGCAGTATGTTATCTATCAAAAAATGATTAGCTTCTGTGGTTCTGCCCAAAGCAGTATTGCTATTAGCAATATTATAAATACGATTTTCATCAACCAAAAGAAGTGCAATTGCTAAAACTTCTTGTTGTTTATTTAAAACCTGTCTCACAATACAATTATTTGTAGTAGCAAGTTGAGTGCACAATTTTTTAAAATTCAAATAATCATACTCCAAAATATTTGTCATTCGCTCTCCATAAGTGTTTTTATATGTATCAACAGCGAACTCAACATCACTCGTAGTTGTATAAATAAATTCTTCTTTAGCTGCTTTTTTTAAGTTTTGCTTTAAATCGTTTTTATAATTGCCATAAATATGTTCGTAGTTATTGCTTAAATCAATAATAAAGTTGGTTTTGGTTTCACAAAAGGCAGTAGCAAATAAATTTTTGTAATTAAATTGAATATCGCCGTAACGAGCAATATTTAAAATTTCTTTTTTTAGTGCATTTAATAATTCATTTGTTGTAGTCAATTTATTTATACCAATTAAGCCAAGTTGTTGCACAAAAGCAGGTGTGTAGCCATATCTTATTCCAAACTTTTGTTTTATACATATTGGCATAATAGCCTCATAATTGTTCAATACAATTCCAAACCATTCATCAGCCATTATATCTAGGTATTGCTTCTTACAATATATCAAAGCTTTGTTGTCAAAAACACATTTATCCCATTTTTCTGGGTCTATATTTTTTTTTGGTAACGATTTCAGTTGAAATATCATTAATTTTTTCTATGAAAAACAAAAATAACTGCCAGTTGAATACATTTAAAAACTATCTTCGGCACTCATTTTTTAAAAAGAGTATTCATTATAAGCACAACTTATGAACAGATTAGCGTGTATAGCCTTGCTGGCATTGGTTTTTGCGTCTTGTACTAAGGGAACAAATGAGCGATATTTAATATTGAAAATTAAATTCGATCCAACAGAAGAAAGATTGGATGACAGCGGTTTGGTGGTTACCAACTTTCCAAGCGGTGTTGGCAAGTTAACGCCTAAATATAACTCAATTGCAGCTCAGTATATCGAGCTTTCAAGCGATTCAACTACACCATATGGTGCAGGAACCCCCTTGTTTCCATTATTTAAGTCAATATCACATACAGACACTTCTGGTCATATAGCTGTTGACTATGGTAGTTTAGAAATGGTAGGAGATGGAGAAGCTGTATTGTCAATTCCTTTAAGTAGTGTTAAACCTGGTACTTACCAGTTTTTAAGATTTTCAATTGCAGCTCAAAATTTTGATATTCCTTACAAGCTAGATACAACGATTTCTAATTTTATTTACAATGGCATCAACTATCCTGGAGGGTATTTTTCAGGATTATACAACGCCACTATTGCCACATTTTCAAGCGACTCTACTTATTTCAAAGATGGATATTCTATCAAATATTATTTAAATAATAATGTTAAAGATGCTATAAAAAGGCAAGGGTATTGGGGTTTCGAAACCAATATTGGAACAAACAGTATCTATTATCCTGCTGCAGTAACAACAGCAACACAACAAGAAGCAAGTTCTGTAAATGTTTTGTATAGAAAAAGCCCAACACCAAGTAGTTTTAGTGTATTTACAGCTGCGGTTAATGGCATTAAGTATAGTAAAAATGGAATGACACCACCAACAATAGCACCAATGCCTTTAACAATTACTGGCACCGAAACAGAGAGTATTGTAATAGAATGTGCTTTGTTTACTAAAAATAGTTTTGAGTGGAATGATAATTTTTCTGGAGATAATCAATGGAACAATCCATTTCCATTTCCAAAAGAATCAATTATAGATATGGGTATTAGAGGCATGAAACCTGTTGTAATAAACAAGTAATCTAATTTCTTTATCAATTTTTAAATATTTTTTAATTTATTTGTGAACTTTTTCTGCACCTCAGGCAGCGTTTCTTGTAGAAAAAGTATCAATGTATATGAAACCCTGTTTAGCTTTTTAAACAATAACTAAAGCAATAACAGAAAAAACAAAATCTTTAACGATGGGCTCGAATGGCTTTATAGATAAAGTTTTTGGGTAGATTTTTTAAAAAAGTAGTAAGTAATGTATATGTTAAAAAACAAACTTTTATTAGCAATTTTTGCCTTGGTAATAGGCTCAGCAATTAAAGCACAAACTATTGCAATAGATAATGCAAAATTTGACCCAGGTGTGGGCAATAGCTATAGTGCTGGGGGTAGTGTGGCTATACCTTTAAATAATTCTGGCTGTTTTTCTAGAACCAATTGGTTTAGATGGGAATTGATGGATGCTACCGGTACTAATTTATTGAACGCTACAGGCGGTGTGGCTGCAAACGCAGCAGCTCGTGTGGCAGATAGTACCAAAGTATTTTACGCCACATTTGTCAATGCATTTTTGCCTGCAACTTTACCCACTGGTACATATACCATTAGGGTATCTGCAACTACCACAGGTGCACCATCAGCTACCACATTACCTTTTGCTGTAAACAATGGCACTGCTATTACTGCTGCTGCATCTCCTACAGATACTTTTAAAATATTAAAACCAGAATATTATTACGGTATTTGCGATGGATTAAGTATTTTAGGTTTCGACTTGACAAATAATTCAACTGGTACTACTTCAACATTATCACTACACGATGATTATAACAATGTACAATTACCAAACTTAAATACTGTTGGTGGTAAATTCAAATTGGCATTTACGCCAACGCAGGTAGGTACTAAATATCGTGATGCTTATTACACTGCTATTGTAAAAACAAATAATGGCTCAGGTGTTATTTCTACAAAAGGGTATCACATTATCAATAGTTCTTGGGATATTTCAGCAAAAATTAGTGATAAATCTTTTGGTCAACAATACTCTTGCTCTGGCGATACTGTAAAGCTATACATTCAAGTAAAAGCAGGAAATGACCAACAAATACAACAGAATTTTCCTGGTGCTTATGTAGTGGTAGAGTGGAATACAGCTAGTACACCCAACCCTCGAGATACTTTAACCCAATGCCAAATTTTGGCTGCTAATGGTTATATACCACACTATTATAAAGATGGTGCTTGTTTAGCTGCTGGCTCTACTTCTTATAAAACCAAAGCAACTGTTAATAACCCTTTTAATATTATTAATGGCCCAGGCTTAACAGGTACTTGTGCTGCTGGTGCAACGGATGTTTCTGAAGCTTACATTTTTACAAAACCCAAAGCCATATTTACAATGGATAGTGTTATTTGTTTAAATGATACATTAAAATTTAAAAATTTGTCTAACCCTGGTCAAGGACCAGCAGCACAAAGTGGTTTAAGTATTTGTGCCAATTTAGGTCAATATAGATGGGATGTATTTAATAATGCAACTCCATTGTACCAATCTACAAAATCAGAAGTGCCAAAAGATACCGCCTATGTGTTTAGTGCACCTACCGATGCTGGGTATCACAATATTAAACTAACTATTAATAATAATTATAACTCACAATCACCATGTCCTTCTCACGATACAACTAGAGTAGTTTGTGTGGACACTGCTACTATATTTCCTATCTTTCAATTAGATAGTGCAGCTTTAGGTACTACCATTAAAAATGATAGCCTCATTGGTTGTGCTCCTACATTAAAATTGTTAAATAGTACAAGAAGAACGTTTTGTTTAGATAGTACACAGTTTAAATATATATGGCAGGTATATGATGCTACAAAACCTTATGTAGCAAAAGATAGTTTACCAGTGAATGTAGCGTTTAACTGGGGTAGTGGTAGTGGTCCACGTAGTATGAGCCCAACTATATCTATCATA
>JAPLER010000020.1 GCA_026391115.1 Bacteroidota bacterium
GGAAGAACACAAAAAGAGTTAACAGTGAATATTGAAAAGCAAATAGTTGATATCAGAACTTTAGCTAGTGGAACTTACTTTTTAAAAGTGATTTACAATAATCAGAAAACTGAGGTAAGGAAGTTTGTGAAGGAGTAAAAAAATTACAGCACCCACTGCACTTCTCCAAAGCCAAAACTATCTTTTAGCCCATTACTTACCTGCAATTCGCCAAAGGCGTTTACATTGTTAATAATGCAAGTAAATTTTATATTGTCTTTTTTTAAAGTTACTTGTTGGTTTTTTTTATAGAGTGCTGCATTGTATTGTGCAAGTAATTCATCAAAACAATTATTTAAAAGTAGGTTATAATGTATTTCTACTTGCTGGCACAATTCAATAACAAGTTGGTTTATATTATATGTTGTGCCAGTAATTTGTTGCAAAGAAATAGGGTTGGGCAAGTTGCTGTCAAATACAGATTGATTAACATTAATACCAATACCCACAACAGCCCATCTAGTTTGTTGATATGGTGTGGTTTCTATTAAAATTCCACCTGCCTTATTGTCGTTAAAATAAATATCATTGCTCCATTTTATGGCAGTAGCATTTCCAGCATATTTTTTAAAAAAATGATAACTACCTAATGCTGCGATTGCCACCAAGGCAAACTGATTTTGCAGATGAACGGTAGAAATATCTAGTATTATGGAAAAAAAAATATTTTCACCTGCATTGGCTTGCCATTTTTTACCCATTTGTCCTTTACCCTTGGTTTGGCATTGTGCAATAATTACAGTGCCATTTGTGGCTAAACCTTGTTGTATTAGGTTGTGGGCATAATTGTTGGTACTTTCTACCTCTAAAAGTTGTATAAAAGGCAAGCCCAATTTTACTAAAGGTTTTGGTGTTGGCAACAAAATACTATTTTTGGCGAAAATATACGAATCAAGTTTATTGTTTATAGTTTGTTGCTTTTAATTTAAAACCCAATAACTATACACTGTAAACTACAAATAAAAAAGAATTTGGAACAAATAAACTTACTGAACAATCGCAAGAAAACAGCTACAAAACTTGCCAAAAATTCAAAAATTTTTAAAGCTATTATAAAGGCTATAGAAGATAAAAAAGGTGAAGATATTGTGTGCTTGGATTTAAGAAAAATACACGAAGCCGTTGCCGATTTTTTTATTGTGTGCACAGCAACTAGCAACCCACAATGCAAAGCCATTGCAGATAATATTGATGATGAAGTGTTACAAACTTGTGGCGAAAGACCCTACAAACAAGAAGGTTATCAATCTCAGCAATGGATTTTAATTGACTATGTAAATATTGTAGTGCACGTAATGCAACCAAGTGCTAGAAATTTTTACAAATTAGAAGATATGTGGAGCGATGCAGAAATAAGCAAAGTAGAAGAATAGTATAGTTTAATTTTCGCTAGTAGTTGGTCTTTAGTCTTTAGTAATGAAGAACAATTGATAAAATAAAATAATGTTGGTATTTAGCTAAAGACTAAAGTCCAATACCCCAAGACCTCAAAAAAAGAAAATGTCAGACGAAATAAAACAAGAACAAAATAATCAGACAGAAAACACCAAGCCTGCTGATAATACTAACTCGCAAAAACCCTTGCAAGACAGGCTTTTTGACGATAAACAACCACAACGTAAAGGACCAAAATTTAATATTTACTGGTTATATGCACTAATACTTGCTGTGTTAATAGGTTCTGCAATGTATAATGGTAATAGTCTTAGAGGAGATGCATCTAAAATAACAGAAGACGAGGTCTTTCAAAATATGCTTTTACCAGGCGATATTGAAAAAATGGATGTTGTAAAAATTAAAGACGTTGTAAGGGTTTATATTAAAGGAGATAGCATTAACAAACCTTACTACAAAAAACGTTTCCCAAAGGCGAAGTATTCACCAGAAAAAATAAAAGGTGTTGCCATTTTTGAATATGAAATAGGTGATGCCAAAACTTATTCTGATAAAATAAAAACATTTTGTAAAGAGAATAATATTCCAGAATACAATAGACCCAAAGTAGAAAACATTGCAGATAGTGATTTCTTAAGTCCTGGAATGACATCTATTTTAACACTAGTTATAATGATTGGTGCAATGGTGTTGTTGATGCGTAAAATGGGTGGTGGTGCAAGTGGTGGTGGTCCTGGTGGTATTTTTAATATTGGCAAAAGCAAAGCAACCTTGTTTGACAAAGGCACAAAAGTAAATATCAATTTTGGCGATGTTGCTGGTTTAGATGAGGCTAAAGTTGAGGTAATGGAGATTGTAGATTTTTTAAAGAATCCAAAAAAATATACAGCACTTGGTGGTAAAATTCCTAAAGGAGCATTGCTTGTTGGGCCTCCAGGTACAGGTAAAACATTATTGGCAAAAGCAATGGCTGGCGAGGCACAAGTTCCTTTTTTTAGTTTAAGTGGTAGCGATTTTGTTGAAATGTTTGTAGGTGTAGGTGCTAGTCGTGTTAGAGATTTATTTAAACAAGCTCGTGAAAAAGCACCTTGTATTATTTTTATAGATGAAATTGATGCTATAGGTAGAGCAAGAGGTAAAAATGCAGTAATGAGCAATGATGAAAGAGAAAATACTTTGAATCAATTACTTGTTGAAATGGATGGTTTTGGTGGAGATATGGGTATTATTATTTTGGCTGCTACCAATCGTCCAGATGTATTGGACAGTGCTTTATTACGTCCAGGACGTTTTGATAGACAAATTAGTATAGATAAACCAGATGTTGTGGGCAGAGAAGCTATATTTAAAGTGCATCTTACTCCAATTAAAGTTTCAGAAAGTTTAGATATACATAAACTAGCAGAGCAAACACCAGGTTTTGCTGGTGCAGATATTGCAAATGTTTGTAATGAAGCTGCATTAATTGCTGCTCGTAAAAACAAAACAGGTGTAGATATGCAAGATTTTCAGGATGCTATTGACAGAGTTATTGGCGGTTTAGAAAAGAAAAATAAAATTATTGCTCCTTATGAAAAAGAAATTATTGCTTACCACGAAGCTGGACACGCAGTTTGTGGTTGGTTTTTAGAACACGCTTATCCATTATTAAAAGTTACTATTGTACCACGTGGTACAGCAGCTTTAGGATATGCACAATACACACCAAAAGAGCAATATTTATACGATATTCAACAACTAACAGATCAAATTTGTATGACATTGGGCGGTCGTGCTGCCGAAGAAATTTTCTTTGGAAAAATAAGTACTGGAGCAAGTAATGATTTGCAACAAATAACACGTATTGCATACAGTATGGTTACTGTTTATGGTATGAACGATAAAGTAGGTAATGTGAGTTATCACGATCCAACACAAGAAAACACTTTTACAAAACCATATAGCGAGGAAACTGGAAAAATAATTGATGAAGAAGTAAGAGGTATTATTGAAAAAGCTTATGTTTCTACATTAAATCTATTAAGAGAGAAAAAATCGCAAGTTGAAATTTTGGCAAAAGCATTACTTGAAAAAGAAGTATTGCATAAAAGTGATGTTGAAGAATTAATTGGCAAACGTCCTTTTAAAGAAGAAAAGCTAATAGAAATAGAGATGCAACCAGAAATTATTGCACCACCAGAAACAACTGTTATTGGATAAAACCATTCATTGAATGTCAACAACATCAAGAGAAAATATTTTAAACAAAATAAAACAGGCACTTAAACAACAAGTGCCTGTGCCTTTTAATCAAAGAAAAGAATCGTTTGTTTATAAAAATGCTAGTCAAGAATTAGAGATTGAATTTGCAGAGAACTTTACTAAACTGCAAGGTAAATTTTCTTTTTGTGCAAACATACAAGAGTTGGTTGAACAACTAAGTGTATTGGTTGAAGCACAACAATGGAAAAAAGTGGTATGCAATGAAACCCAATTGCATCAACAACTTTCAAGCAATCAGTTCAATCAAATTAACAATCAAATTGCTTTAGTAGATTGTGATGTTGCCATTACAACTTGTGAAGCTTTGGTTGCACGAACAGGTAGCTTACTTTTAAGTAGTAATACAAGAAGTGGAAGAACGTTTAGTGTGTATGCTCCCATTCATATTTGTATTGCATTTACCAATCAATTGGTTTATGATATTGGTGACGCTATTGAAATGATGAAGAAAAAATATGGCAATAATTTACCATCAGTAGTGTCATTAGCAACAGGTCCAAGCAGAACTGCTGATATAGAGAAAACTTTAGTTGTTGGAGTACACGGACCAAAAGAAGTGTATTGTTTTTTGGTGGATAAAGCATAAAAAACTACTTAACTAATAATGCTTTTTACAATTTTAATAAATGATAAAGAACAATTTCCGTCTATCAAAATGGTTGATACTGTTTCATTATGCGAAGTAGAAGTTTTTTGTTTTGGAGGAATTCTAAATGAATTTTCGATTGAAAAAAACAACCAAAGAGTAAATGTAATTGATGCTTATTATAATGTTGCTGATGCAATTGAGCAACGAAATACTTGGTTTAAAAGTTGCAAACTCAGCCCTTTTGCTTGCAGATTAGAAAGTGGAAAATATAATTGGAATAATATCAATTATACCATTGAAAAATTTTACTTAGGCAACAATGCTATACATGGTTTGGTGTATGATGCAGTTTATGAAATTGTAAAAACAGAAGCTACCGAAACTGATGCTATGATTGAGTTGCAGTATACTTATAATGCAACTGATAGCGGTTATCCTTTTAACTTTACAACTAATATTTTATACAAATTAGAAGCTAATAATAAACTAACAATCACTTCAACAATTCATCATAACAATAACCAATCAATTCCATATTGCGAGGGTTGGCATCCATATTTTAAGCTAGATGAACCCATTGACAATTGTACTTTACAATTTAATGCAAATGAGTTACTAGCGTTTGATGAAAATCTCATTCCTACAGGTAATGTATTAAGTGATGATAGATTTTTTAAGCCAAAAAAATTGAAAGATATTAAATTGGATAACTGTTACAAGCTGAAAGAAAATGAAATGCCTATATGTGTTTTAGAAAGTAAAAATATTAAGCTTACAATTACTGCAGTTCAATCATATCCTTATTTGCAAGTATTTATACCAGACCACAGAAACAATATTGCAATAGAAAATTTAAGTGCTGCACCCAATGCTTTTAATAACAAAATGGGTCTAAGTATATTAGACCCAAATAAAAAATATGTGTTTGAAATGAGTTACAAGTTAGTATAAGCAAATTTTACAATGTTGCTATTAAATTATACTACTGTTGCTCCATCATTTTTTCTGCATTCTCTGCCATTTGCAATTGTTCAATAAAGTCATCAATATTACCAGCAACTACATTATCTAAATTATAGCTAGTATAATTAATTCGATGGTCGGTTACCCTGCCTTGTGGCCAGTTATAAGTTCTAATTTTAGCACTTCTATCTCCTGTACTTACTAAGGTTTTTCTGTGACGAGAAATTTCATCCTCGTGTTTACGTACTTGTTCTTCATACAATTTAGTACGCAACATACCCATAGCTTTTTCTCTATTTCCCAACTGAGAGCGTTCTGTTTGGCAAACTACCACTACACCTGTTGGTATATGTGTTAAAAACACTTTAGATTCTACTTTATTTACGTTTTGTCCACCAGCACCACCGCTTCTTGCAGTTTCCATTTTTACATCACTTTCTTTCAATTCAAAATCTACTTCGTCTGCTTCTGGCATAACAGCAACAGTTGCAGCACTTGTATGTACGCGTCCTTGAGTTTCGGTATTAGGCACTCGCTGCACACGGTGGACGCCACTTTCAAATTTTAAAGTGCCATAAACATCTTCGCCACTAACTTCAACAATAACTTCTTTGTAACCACCAACCTTACAACAGCAGCCTTCCAGCCACGTTTACTGCAATATCTTAAATACATACCAAGTAAATCGCCTGCAAATAAACTAGCTTCGTCTCCACCAGTTCCTGCTCTAATTTCTAAAATAGCGTTTTTATCGTCTTGTGGGTCTTTAGGTATTAAAAGTTGAGTTAGTTCTTTTTCTAGTTTGTCTTTTTTTTCTTCTAAAGCGGGCATTTCTTCTTTTGCCAATTCTTTCATATCCTCATCGCTGCCATTAATACTTTCTTTGGCAAATTCATAATCACCCAATACACGTTTATATTGTTCAAAAGGATTAACAATTTTTTCTAACGACTTATATTCCTTACTTAACTTTCCAAATTCTTTTTGATTGGCAATAATTTCAGGATTGGTTAATGCTACACCAATTTGGTCAAATCTTGCTTTTATTGCTTCTAACTTATCTATCATTTCTATTTCTTAAAGGTTGCAAAAGTAATGATTGCCGTTAAATGAGATTTTTTCTTTTATCTTAATGCTTTATTGTTTACAACATAATCATTATCAATAATAACATTTGAATAAAATTATTTAATAAAAACAACCTGATTGATAGAAATTTAAAAACTATTACTAACCTTTGTTTTAAGGTTATAAATTTACACAATGGCTATACAACAATTAGACTTGTTTGGAAACATTATCACTACACCACCACCAAAACAAAAAGAAGTGGTTGTAGAAAAGCCAGTTGCAGAAGTTAAGGTTGATAAAGCAGTTGTTGAAAACATAGAACAACCTATTACAGATACTGAGGTTGAAACAACGATTACTGAAACTGTTGAACAAACAACTAACCCAGAAAGCGAAATAACCATTGTAGAAATTATAGACCCGCCAACTATTACCACAGCAGAAATTGAAATACCTGTTATTGAAGTAAAAGTTGAGACAATGCCGAAGCCTGCTGAAAAACTTAGACAAAAGCCCACCATTATTGAAATTGATGAGCCAGAAATTATTACTGTTTATCAGGATATTATTAAACGTAAACGTGGCAGACCCAGAAAAGAACAACCACTTATTCCAATAGTTAAAGTTAAACAAAAACGTGGCAGAAAATCATTTGCCGAAATAGCTACAAATGTTGATTTAATTGATATACCAAATGACGAGGAGTTGAATAAGAAACAATACTATTCCATAAGTATTGTAGCCAAATGGTTTAATGTAAATAACTCACAAATACGTCTTTGGGAAAATCAGTTTGACATACTGCAACCCAAAAAAAATAAAAAAGGCGATAGATTGTTTAGACCTGAAGATATAAGAAACTTAAAAGTAATTTATCATCTGTTACGCCAAAGAAAGTTTAGTGTAGAAGGTGCTAAAGATTATTTGATAGCCAATCAACATAAAACACCAATCGATGTTCAAATGAGAGAGTCTCTACAAAACATCAAATCATTTTTACTTGAATTAAAAGCCAATTTATAATGAGATATATTTTATTTATTTCAATTGTTTTATTAAGCTGCAAAGCACCTGCAAAATTATCTTACACAACTATGTATAACGATAGAAACGAGAAGGTTTTACAAGGTACTATTAATAGAGAAGTTATTGAAAAAGACACTGCCTTTAATTGGTTTAGCACAAATTACAATTATGCCCAACCTGCAAAAAGTGCAGTAACTGCATTTGCCAGCAATAAAAACAATTTTAAAATGATTGTTTTTGGAGGCACTTGGTGCGAGGATACTCAAAACTTATTGCCAATGTTTTATAAACTTGTAGCTGCAAGTAAATATCCTGAAAAAAGAATTACACTTGTGGGTGTTGATAGACAAAAACAAAGTGGTAATGAACTATCGGCAAAATATAATATTAAAAATGTGCCTTGCTTTATAGTTTTAAAAAATGATGGAACCGAAGTAGGTAGAGTTGTAGAATATGGAAAAGGAAATGGAATTGATGTGGAGCTTGGAGAGATTGTGAGTAGCTTAAGCAAATAACACACTATTTAATACATCAACATTCCTTTTAAACATTACAGCAACCATCAATAAAATAATATCTTACACAACAATTGTACTGTTATTTTTGTGTAATACAAATTGGTTTTTATGAATAAGAAAATTTTGTGGCTAATCATTGGTGTAGTCGTTTTAATAGTATTACTGTTTGCTTTAAAAAAAGATGGTAATGATTTGGGTGTGAAAGCCAGTATTGAAAATGTAGAGAATAGAACCATTGTAGAAACAGTAAATGCAAGTGGTAAAGTATATCCAGAGATTGAAGTAAAAGTGAGTCCAGATATTAGTGGAGAAGTTGTTGCACTTGAAGTAAATGAAGGTGATAGTGTACATAAAGGACAATTGCTAGCACGCATTTATGCCGATATTTACACAAGCCAAAGAGACCAAACTGCTGCAGGTGTTACACAAGCCAAAGCCCAATATTCTAATGCCAATGAAAGTATTGCTGCATTAAAAGCTTCGTTAGACCAAGCAGAAGCTAATTATAATAGACAAAAAAAATTATTGGACGATAAAGTAATTTCTAAAAGCGAATTTGAGCAAGCACAACAAACTTATTTATCTGCTAAGGCAAATTTTAATGCTTCAAAAGAAGGTTTAAAAAGTAACGAAGCAGGCATTCAAAGTGCACAAGCTCAATTACAACGTGCCAATAAAGATTTATCCAGAACAACTATCATAGCACCAATGGATGGTGTAGTAAGTTTACTGAGTGTAAAAAAAGGAGAACGTGTTGCTGGTAATAGTTTTAATGTGGGTACAGAAATGTTGCGTATTGCAGATATGAATAGCATTGTTGCACAAGTAGATGTAGGCGAAAACGACATACCTAAAGTAAAACTTGGCGATACTGCAATCATTACAGTAGATGCTTATAGCAACAAAAAATTTAAAGGCCTAGTGTACAAAATTGCCAACCCAAATACCAATGCTTTAACAGGCACATCAACAGATGTTACTAATTACAAGGTACATATTAGATTATTAAAAGAAACATATATAGACTTAATTAAAAAAGGTAGTTTTCCTTTTAGGCCAGGAATGAGTGCAAGTACCGAAATACAAACACGTAGAGAATTAAATGTAATTGCAGTGCCTTTAAATGCAGTAACAACAAGAGACAAGTTTGAGAAAAAAGACAGCAAAACAGAAACCAAAAAAGACGATAAAGAAAAAGAAGCTGATGCATCTAATGAATCTAAAAATACAAGTACAGATGATTTAGATGAAATTGTTTTTGTGTATGATTCTAAAACAACAACTGTAAAAAAAGTAAAAGTAAAAACAGGTATTCAAGACTTGAATTATATACAGGTTTTAAGTGGTTTGAAAGTAGGAGAAATGGTTGTTACAGGCCCATATAATTTAGTGAGCAAAAATTTAAAAGAAGGAGATAAAGTTAAAAAAACGGATAAGAAAGATTTGTTTGATGAAAAAAAGTAATAGCTGTTAGAATACATTAATTTTTCAGAATAACAAATATCTAAAGTATATTTTTTATTAGACAATATACTTTATGGCCTCTATTTGGAAATACTAACTAATACGATCAAAAAAATTCATATTACACTACTTTTTGTTTAAACTCTTTTTCTTGTTGTCGCCAACTTTTAAAATCGGTATAACTCATATAAGCAACACCATTTTTATTGTTGATTGTTGATGCATTATACAACATTGTATAATGTTGTGCAATTACTTGCTGGGCTTTAAAGAAAGAAAAGTTAGGGTCATAAATATGAGCAGGCTCAGCACCTGCACCATTCAAATCGAGTATAGAAATATTTTTACCCTGTTTTAAATCTTCA
>JAPLER010000023.1 GCA_026391115.1 Bacteroidota bacterium
GTGCCACACCCATAGCGATGAGTACCAACAAGGTAAATAGTACACCAACATCTGCCATGCTTCTAAATGGAATCACGTTATAACTATAATCGCAACTTAATTTGTATGGAAATAATAGCAAACCAAAATATTTCAAATTGATGAAAATCTCTTTCTGTTAAATAGTTTGAAAATTCAAAATTAAATTTGTTTTTTATTATAGACGGAATTGCTGTTCCATTGAAATTTAAAATATTTAAATCTTCAATATTTGTATTGTATTCGTGTAAATCTGGGAAAATTATAATGGTAATATCAGATTCCGTGTTACAGGCAAAGTTGCCATAGTTTATTGTAATAGCATGTTGTATTGGTTTGGGTACAATGCTCATTTTTTTTACAGCCACTATTCTACTACCAACAGTACATAAGTTTATATACCAACAAACCAAAGATTCCCAAGCAGTTCCTCCAGCTGATAATTCACCTTGTCCTCTTCCGCTACCTCCAGTTGATTTAAAAATATCGGATAAATGGTCGCCTAAATTTATGATTTGATTTTCACCATAATTATTTCCTAACAGTCTAAGAATTTCTGGCTGCCAGGTTTGCCAACAAGTTTGGAAAGTATTTGTGCTAAAAATATTTTCAATTGCAAGCTTTCTAAATTGGTCTGGTATCGTGTTATACATAATAGTGCAATCAATTTTGGAGTTTTAATTTATGCGTTAAAAAATATGTTTAGTTATTTCATTAAATATTGCAGCGAATTTAAGGGGTGTAATAGTTGATATAGTATGTTGTCGTAAAAATGTTGTATAGTGTTGTTATTTACTACAACAAAACATCCAAAAAACAATATGCGTTTGCTATCTTTGCTACAAACTAACTACTGTATGGCAAAATTGAGTACACTGGCAGAAACACTTATAGGCAGCGAAATAGTAAAACTTGGAAATGCAATTAGCGAACGCATTAGAAATGGAGAACATATTTACAACTATACCATTGGCGATTTTAATCCTGCTATTTTTCCTATTCCCTCAGAGTTAGAACATCAAATAATAAAAGCATATCAGGAACATCACACCAACTATCCTCCTGGAGATGGCGTTTTTGAATTAAGAGAAGCGGTAAGCAGTTTTTTAAAAGATTGGGAAGGATTGGAATATGATGTTACCGAAATTCAAATTGCAAGCGGCGGTCGTCCATTAATTTATGCAATTTTTAGAACATTAGTTGATGCTGGAGATAAAGTAATTTATGCTGCTCCAAGTTGGAACAACAATCACTATACGCATATGACCAATGGCGAACATTGTATAATAGAATGCTCTCCAGAAAACAACTTTATGCCCACAGCAAATGATATAGCCCCACATTTACAAGGAGCTACATTATTATGCTTGTGTAGCCCACAAAACCCTACAGGCACAACACTTACAAAGGAAAGTCTTGAAGAAATTTGTGATTTGGTATTACAAGAAAATACAAGAAGAGGTGATGATGAAAAGAAGTTGTATGTAATGTTTGACCAAATGTATTGGACACTAACTTTTGGCGAAACCAAACACTATAATCCTGTGAGCCTGCGTCCACAAATGAAAGCGTACACCATTTTTGTTGATGGTATATCAAAAGCATTTAGTGCTACAGGTGTGCGAGTGGGTTGGAGTATGGGGCCAGCACATATTATTAATAAAATGAAAGCACTGTTGAGTCATTTGGGTGCTTGGGCACCAATGGCAGAACAAAAAGCTGTAGCAAAATATTTGCTGGATACAAAGAATATAGAAAATTATTTTTTGTGGTTTAAGGCAGAAGTGGAGTTACGTTTAAATAGAATTTACGCAGGCATTATTCATTTAAAAAATAAAGGTTATAATGTTGATGCAATTGCACCACAAGCTGCAATTTATTTAACCATAAAAATAGATTTAGTAGGTAAAACAACAGCCGAAGGCAAGCTACTTGAAAAACAAAGTGATGTTACCGATTATTTATTGAGTGAAGCTAAATTGGCTATTGTACCATTTAGTGCATTTGGTGCAAGTGCCAACAGTAGTTGGTATAGAGTAAGTGTAGGTGTTGTAAAGCTTGATGATATTGAAACTGTAATGGAAATGCTTGAAAAAGCATTAAGCAGGTTGAGCTAATTTTTATTGCAGATAAAAACAAAAGCCTTTGCATTGGCTTTATTAATATAGTAAGCCACCCTTTCTTGCGAAGTGTAAACTTTATATTTATTTAAGTCGAACACCTCTGTTGCGTTGCAAATTACGCCTAAGTTTTCGGCTCTAAACAATACTGTATTTAAGCCAACAATAGTTTGCTCAAGTTCTTCTTGATTAATAAGATTTTTCTTTGTAATAACAAGTAAATCTCGGTTAAAATTTTTCATATTTCAAAGGCATTAAATCGCTTTTCTAACAGGACAAAGGCATTGTTTACCATAAGCATTTCTGCGACAAGATGTAAGCACAACACTTGCAATTAATGCAATACAACAAATGGCAAATACTTTTTTCTTTATCATAACAATCGCTAAACTAAATGTTTTAAAACATAAATTTGTCAATTATAAAATTTTTTAGAAAAAATTAACAAATCAACTATTTTAATTGCACCATTAGATTGGGGCTTGGGACACACCACACGCTGCATTCCTATAATTAAAACGCTGAAAAATGCAAATTATGATGTGGTGGTTGCTTGTTGCCCAAAACAAAAGCAATTATTGCAGCAAGAATTTACAGATTTACAGCTTATAGATTTGTTTGGTTACAATATTTCTTATGCCAATAATAAATTTATTTTTATATTAAAAATCATTCTTCAAATTCCTAAGATTTTATATTGTATTTATAAAGAAAATAAATGGCTGAACGATTACATCAACACCCATAAAATAGATGTTGTGATTAGCGATAATAGATATGGTTTATTTAATAAAAAAATTAAAAGCGTTTTTATAACACATCAGCTTGTAATTAAAGCGGGCAATAGGTTTATAGAAAATATATTGCAAAAAATTAATTATAGTTTTATCAATAAATTTAATACGTGCTGGGTGCCAGATTTTGCTGATGAAAATAATATAGCAGGTGAACTTTCTCACCCACTAAAAATGCCAAAAATTCTAGTAAAATATATTGGTGCTTTAAGTAGATTTTATAAAGTAGAAATAGATATAAAATACGACTTATGTGTGCTTTTATCTGGCCCAGAACCACAAAGAACTTTGCTTGAAAACTTGAAAAAAAGTTGTTAAATCAACTTAATCATTTAAAAGATAAGAAAATACTTTTTGTAAGAGGATTGCCTACAAGTAATGATATTATTAAACATTCTAATTGTACTATTAAAAATCATTTATCTGGACAAGATTTGCAAAAAGCCATTTGCAGTAGCAATATTGTTGTAGCAAGAAGTGGTTATACAACAGTAATGGAGTTGTTGCATCTTCAAAAAACAATGATTTTGATACCAACACCAATGCAAACAGAGCAAGAATATTTAGCACAATATTTAAGCAATAAAAAAATGTGTATTTATTACAATCAAAAAAATATCGATATTCTAAAAGCTTTTGATGATGCCGCTGCTTTTAACCCACAATTTAATCTTCAAAAAAATTCACCTATAAATATTGTAGAGCTTGTAGCAAGTTTATAGCCATTACAATATTAACAGCAGTTAAACGTTTTAGTAATGTTAATCTGTACCAATGAGTTATTCTATCTCTCGAATTCTCTTTACTTTATTTATTATATTCACCATTATAGGCTGTACCAAATATGTTGGTGCCAATAAAACAGCCACAACTACTACAGCATCAACATCTGGTAGTGGAGCAACGCCTTTAGGTTCTGGAGGTTCAAGTTCAGGCTCTGGTGGTTCAGGCTCAAGTGGAAGCGGGGGCTCTGGTTCAACTGGAAGTGGTGGTGGTAGTACAGGTTCTGGTACAGGAAGTGGTGGCACTGGTAGTGGTTCAAGTGGTAGTGGTGGCTCTGGTTCTTCGGGTGGAGGAAGTTCTGTTGGTTCTGGCTCTTCTGGAAGTGGTGGTTCTGGCACAGGTGGAAACCAAATAGCACAAGTATATATCCAAGGATTAAATTATAGTACAGTATCTAATGTTACAATGTGGGCAGATAGTTTGAACTTGCTTGGTGGTGGTTATTATACTACTGTTAATGCTGGAAGTGTTAAGGTTGGAGCAAAGTATGGCAATAATGAAACATTAAATGTGGGGACTTATCTTTTAACTCCATATTCATATTATTCCTTAATCATTTTTGATGGAACCCAAATTGCAGGCACCATTTTACCAAATGGAACAAGTACACCTGGAACAAACAGAGCATATATAAGATTTATTGATTTAGACGCTACAACAAAAACTTCAAATATGATTTGTTCTGCTGTTAGCTATATGGATAGTAGCTGGTTTATGAATAGACATTATGTAGATCATCAAACAGACACAACGTTAACACAATTTAAAGATATTTATGCTACAGACAATACTATTACATTTAAAATAAATAATCAAATTGTTAAGAATTTTCAATACAAATTTGATCAAGGAAAAAAGTACACCATTTTTGCTTTAGCCGATGCTTCGGGCGGTTCAAAATGTTATATTGCCAGACATAACTAAAAGTTTTCGATTTTTTGAAATCCATTTACAATAATGCTGCGTATATATTTGTAGTCTATTTTGAGCCAGAACAATTTACATATAATCTCTATAGAACTTTTAAAAGCTAAAGACAAAAAAGCTTTTGAGGAGTTGTACGATAAATATAGTGGAGCATTGTTTAGTATAATACTTAGAATAGTAAACAATACAGAAGCAGCTGAAGATGTATTGCAAGAAGGATTTTTGAAAATATGGCGTAACATTGAAAGTTTTGACAGTGGTAAGTCTACCATTTTTACCTGGATGCTTAACATTTGTAAAAACACAGCAATTGACGCTCTTAGAAAAAACAATTCTCGCCCATCAATCCAAACAGATACAGACAACGTAAGTATTCAAGAGATTAACTCAACGCAAACAAATGTTGATTTAATTGGTGTAAAAAATTCTTTAAAATATCTTAGTACCGAACAAAGTTTAGCCATACAAGCAGTTTACTTCACTGGATTAACACACGAAGAAGCAGCTCAAGAACTCAATATTCCTCTTGGAACATTAAAAACAAGAATAAGAAACGGTATAGCCAATTTAAAAAATGTGTTTAAAAAATAATGAACGTTAAAGATTACATAGCATCTGGTATAATAGAACAATATGTTCTAGGTGATGTTTCTCCTCAGGAAAAACAAGAGGTGGAATGTATGAGCCATATATATCCAGAAATTCAGGCAGAGATATTGCAAGTACAAGAAGTACTTGAAGCTTATGCTATGGATAATGCTATTGAAGCCCCTAAACACATTAAGCAAAATATTTTTGAACAAATAGAAAAAGAATCCCAAGCAATCCCAATAGTTACAGCACCAAACACAGCTAAAGTTGTAGCCATTAATAAAGAAGAAAC
>JAPLER010000071.1:0-7171 GCA_026391115.1 Bacteroidota bacterium
TTGTAGCACAACAGTGAGTACGACTACCAAAACGTTGTATGCAGCAGGTATAACACCAACGATCTCTATCTCTACAGCCACATCAACAGTATGTAGCGGTAATAGTGTATTGTTTACAGCAAATGCTAATGCAGGCAGTGTATCACCAAGCTATCAATGGAAGAAAAATGGCAGTGCTATATCAGGAGCAACAAGTACAACTTATACAGCAGCACCTGGTAGTTTAGTAAATGGAGATGCGATTACTTGTGAGTTAACAACAAATAATCCTTGTTCAACACCACCAATAGTAACCAGCAATAGTATTGTGTTAGCGGTATTACAAAGTCCGACAGTAAGTTCAATAGTAGATGCAGATAATGTTACACCAATCAGTAGTAAAACCTATTGTACTTTAGGCTCACAAGCAGGTTACCGTGCACCAACACCAGGAGGAACTTGGTCGAGCAGCAATACGAGTGTAGTTATAGCTGCTTCAGTAAGCACAAATCCACAAGCGAGTGCTATTAATGCAATTGGTAATGGTACAGCAGTAGTATCATACTCAGTACAATCAGCGAATGGTTGTATAACAACTGCAAATGTGGCAGTAGTAGTTGCAAGACAAGCTACCCCAAGTGCTATAACAGGACCAACAGTCGTATGTAAAGGCAGTAGTATACCATTGAGTAATGCTACAGCAGGCGGAACCTGGTATGCAGATGCTTATGGCTCAATCAACTCAAGCGGTATCTATACAGGCGTAAATACAGCAAATGCAGGTGTTGTAAAATACACTACAACGAACATCAATGGTTGTTCGGCATCAGTATCGTATGCTGTAACAGTAAGAGCATTGCCAGCCACACCAAGTATTGCTTTTGTAACAAACACACCGAGTCCATTCTTAGGAGGAGGCGGAGGATTGAATATTTGCAGAAACCGTACGTTTAGCTTGAGAGGAACTCCAACAGGCGGTGTATGGAGTGCAACCAATCCATCATTAATGAGTGTTCTTCCAAATGGAGTTGCAAGCACATCATCGACGCTTGGCGGACCAGCAGGTATTACTTATACGTATACAGATCCTTCAACTACTTGTGCTAGTAGCAGAACAATAGGTGGCTATACAGTAATAACTTGTGCATACAAAGGTGTTACACCAAGTGTGATTGGAGATAAAGATGCTATTGTATCAACATTGTATCCAAACCCAGCAACAAATGTTGTGAATGTAAGAATGGATATGTTGGCAGGTAAAGCAGATATGGTAATTACCGATGTATTGGGCAAACAAGTGAAAGTACAGAGTTTAAGTTTAGGTAATAATGAGATAGATATTACTGGCTTAAGCAAAGGCTTCTACCTGGTGAGCATTACTACAAAAGGTGGTAAACAAAATCAAAAATTGGTGGTGGAATAGTGGTTAAGATAGTATATTAAGTAGTACTATAACACTATACACGAAAAATACATCAATTGTTAGATATTAACAAAGACACAATACCCCAAACTTGTTTGGGGTATTGTTGTTTTATAGAGAAATGATTTTTTAATTATGATATATCACATTACCACAAAACAAGAATGGCGTAAAGCAATAGCCGAAGGATTTTATACAGCAGCATCTTTAGATACAGAGGGCTTTATACATTGCAGCGAAGAACAGCAAGTAAAAGGCGTTTTGGAAAGGTATTACAAGGGAGTGAATGGATTACTAAAACTAGTAATTGATGAGACAAAAGTGACACATAAAATTATTTATGAAACTGCACCATCAGTGCATCAAAATTTTCCTCATATTTACGGCGTGTTAAATGTTGATGCTGTGGTAGATATTGTTGAAATAAACTAGTTACAACTTTGCCATCTTTTTCTACTAACATATTAAAGCAAGTTCCTGCATTAAGGTTTTTGCTTCCTTTATGTATTGGTATTTTGTTGCAATATCATTTGCAAATTCCATTGTTGTTAATGCTTGTTTTTGCTGTGGTTGCAACAGTTTTGTTTACACTTACCAGTTTTTTTTCAGCATCTTTAAAATATAAATTTGCAGTATTAAAAGGCGTTTCCATCACTTGTATTTACATAGCCATTGGCGGTTGTTTAGCTTTTGCCAAAAATGGAAAAAATAATAATCTTTGGTTGGGTCATTATTTTAATAAAGACCAACCTGTATTGGTTACGCTGCAAGAAAATATAGTTGCAAAAGAGAAAAGTTACAAAGCATTAGCTAAGGTAGAAGCTGTATTTAGTGATAGTGTCTGGAAAAAAGCGACAGGTGATGTTTTGTTATATTTTAAAAAGGATTCTTCTATACCTAATCTAAATTATGGCTCACAAATTATTATCACCCATCATCTGAACAAAATCATCAACTCGGGCAATCCTGGTGGATTTAATTATGCTGAATATTGTAGCTTTCAGGGTATTTATTTTCAAGGGTTTTTAAAGGATGGTGATTATGCAATTTTACCTACTACTACGACTGATTTTTTTGCAAGCACCTTAATTAACATTAGAACTAAAGTTTTAACTACGCTTAAAAATAATATACAAAACAAAGACGAGTTAAGTATTGCACAAGCATTATTAATAGGCTATAGAGATGAGCTTGACAGAGATTTGGTGAGAGCATACAGCAACACAGGTGTAGTGCATATTATAGCTATTAGTGGTTTGCATTTGGGTATGATTTATGGTTTGATTTTGTTTTTATTTAAACCGTTTAACAAGTATAAATGGAGTAAAATTATTAAACCCATAGTTGTGATTTTTGTATTATGGATGTTTAGTTTAATTGCTGGAATGGCTCCATCAATTTTGCGAAGTGCTATTATGTTTACTGTAATTGCAATAGGAGAGGCGTTTAGTAAACGAAATAATATTTATAATGGGCTAGCTATTTCGGCAATCATTATTTTGGTCATCAATCCTTTTAGTTTATGGGATGTTGGTTTTCAATTGTCTTATAGTGCGGTACTTAGCATCGTTTTATTTTCTCCATATATTAAAAACTGGCTTTATTTTAAGAATAAATTATTGCGTGGGTTTTGGAATTTGAATTCAATAACACTGTCTGCACAAATACTTACATTACCAGTTGTGTTGTATCACTTTCATCAGTTTCCCATTTTGTTTTTAGTAACCAACATTTTGGCTGTGCCCTGGTCTGGATTAATACTGTATGCTGAATTGTTTTTAATAGTATTTAGCTGGTGGCAACCACTTGCAAGTTTAATTGGGAAAGTAACAGAATTTATGATTGGTGTAATGAACAAGTTTATTTTAAACATTGATTCATTGTCTTTTGCTGTAATAGAAAACTTGCAGATTACCATACTTCAAGCCACTGTTTTATTTGCCATCATCATTTGCATTAGTTATTGGCTTATAGCTAAAAAGAAACAAATGCTGCTAACTTCACTTGCATTTACTATTGCTTTTTTTGCATTAAGGAGTTTTGATTTTTATGATAAATATAATCAGTACAAATTAATTGTGTATAATGTGCCTAGCCACACAGCAATTGATATTGTTGAAAAAAGGGGCTTTTATTTTATTGGCGATAGCGTAATGAATGAAGAAGGCTTTTTGAAGAATTTTCATATAAAACCATCTCGTATTTTACATAGAGTAGAAGCTGTTCAAGCTTTAAATAGCATTGGGTTGAACAACAACTTTATTTATTCTAATAAAAAGATTGTTGCAATAGTTAATAAACCCATAAACCACAAACTAGTTAAAAAAATTAAAGTGGATGCCATTGTTGTTACTAAAAATCCCAAACTATATATACACCAGCTGATGGAATTTTTTGATTGTAATACAATTATTTTTGATGGCAGTAATGCTAACTATAAAATTAATTACTGGACTAAGGATTGTGATAGTTTGAATATAGATTATCACGTGTGTGCAACAAATGGAGCTTACGTACTGAATCTTTAACTGTTATTTAATACTAAATTAATAGACTAACACTCGTTTGTATTATTTTTTCTTGTTAATTGCAGCCCCTGAAACCCCTCTTACAATGAAAGATGTTGTTTTTTATGCAACTGCAATTTTAGTAGTATGTATAATTTTGAAATTTATTTTTTGGATGTTGATTCGAAAAAAATCTTTTAAACTTTTTTACAGAAGTTTTATTCTGTGTACGATATGCACGACGCCCCATCTGCAAAAACATTAACTTTTTGGAAAGCTAGTAACGTAATCAATTTACTTGCTTGGACAGCTGGTGCTATTTTAATTATTACAGGCTTCCTTAGTATCAATATTTTTGATTAATTTTAGTATTATAAATCACCTAGTTGTGGTCTTATTAATATTTCTTCAACACAAGCTTGCGGCGATAATTGACTAGCAGCAAAAACCATAGTTGCAATATCTGTATCTTTCATAATTCTATTTTCATCTATTCCACTTCCTTTCCAACTATCTGTATAAACAGCACCTGGTAAAACGCTAGTCACTTTTATGTTGTGTGGCATTAACTCTTGCCTCAAATTTTTACTAAAACCCAGCATAGCAAATTTACTTATGCTATAACTTCCACCATTGCTATATGCCTGAACAGATGCAATGGAACAGATATTGAAAATATGTCCTTGATTGTTTGAAAGCATAGTTGGTACAACAGTTCTGGTTAAATGATAGGCACTATATAAATTGGTTTCGATCATTTTTTCAATTGTACCATCAGCTTCGTTGTGTATTGAGCCTGGTAAAAAACTGCCTGCATTATTAATTAGTACGTTTGGTGTACCCAAACTTAAACACCAGTTGCCAAATGCAATAACTTCTGTTTTTTTACTTACATCTACTTGCTTATAGTGAATTGTAGTTGTTGGATGCAATTGCTGCAACTCATTGGCGGTGTTTGTTAAATCATTAATATTTCTTGCACATAAAAATAAAGTATTGTGTGGGGCAAATACATTTGCAAATGCTTTACCTAAACCTTTTGATGCACCTGTGATAATGATGTTCATAGAACAAAGAAAAAGGTTTTTATTACTGATAAATCATTATTGCCAAATTTACAAACCGAAACAACTACAATGAAACAATACAAACATTTATTTTTTGATTTAGACCATACCATTTGGGACTTTGAAACCAACGCTAAAGCAACACTATACGATATTTTTGTTTTAAATAATTTGGAGGAAAAAGGGATAGATAGTTTTGATAATTTCTTTACACAATACAGTATTCACAATCATAAATTGTGGGATAAATACACCAAAGGACAGATAAAGCAAGATGAGTTGAAATGGAAAAGAATGTATTTGGGCTTGCTTGAGTATAAAATTGCTGATGAACAATTGGCAAGAAAAATGGGACTGGAGTTTACACAAATCTTGCCTGATAAAACCAATCTGTTTGCTTACACCAAAGAAATATTGGCATACTTAAAAAACAAAAATTATAAGCTACATTTAATTACCAATGGCTTTGAAGACCTGCAAGCCAGCAAGTTAATGAATACGAATATTAAACATTTTTTTGAGGAAGTAATAACTAGCGAAGCAAGCAACAGCTTGAAACCTAACAAAGAGATTTTTGATTATGCTTTGCAAAAAACAAATGCGAATGTTGATGAAAGTATTATGATTGGCGACAATGTTGATGCAGACATTGAAGGTGGAATTAATGCAGGTTTAGATACCATTTATGTGAATCATATTAACAACAAAAAATATGAAAGAGCTAACTACACTATTTTTCATTTGAAGGAACTGGAGGAGATATTGTAAAACACTATTTTACACTGTCTATTGCTTTGTAATATGCCATTATAAACAGTGCACCTAAGTTTTTTTGTGGTGGTATATAGTCGTCAAATCTTTCCTTTAACTCTTTGCTGTTGGCAAATTTGGTTTCCAGATTTTTCCAAATAGTTATCCAGTTTAAGTCTTTGCCTTGCTTCAAGTTTTCAAAAATCATTTCAATAATTCTTGCATTAATACTTCCTGTACCTATTTGTTTGCTTGCAATAATTTGTGCTTGTGGGCTAATGTTTAATACTTGCGATAAACTATGATAACCACCACAACTACCTAGCAATACCAACTGTGCATAGCTTGTAATTTGTTTAATAGTTGTTTTTAAATAATAACTATGTCCACGATGTATAACAATGGTTGGCAGTATATTCAACGAATCTAAATAACGATACAAAGCTTTTTGTGCAGCATCATCTAAGCCTTTATCTTCATCAAGTGGCTTGTTGGCAAATATGGTAATGGGTGTTGTGCCATTGCTTATTACTTCTACCCAGTTTTCTTTGTTTACAATTCTCCAGCCACTGCTTCTAAAATTATTTATAAAGTTGCTGAATATGTTTTTGCCATCTTTATCGCCATAAAAAAACTGCTGTACATAAATTCTGTCTTTGCCATCTTTTAAACTAGTATTTGTTATTTGATATACATTGGGCAAGTTAAATAACTTAGCAGCATCTAGGTTTGGTGTAGAATCGAATGAATTAAATATTTGTTGTAAGAGACTGTAAACAACTTTGCCCTTTTTATTGTTACTAGCAAATTGTACAGCAACATTTCTACTTACTTCATTTTTAATAATTTTTTTTATAGCTGTATCTCTAATGCTGGCATAACTATCTGCAACATCCACAGCTTCTTCAAGGCTCCAATAATCTTGTAAATTATTGCTAAAACTTTTCATTAAACCCTCAGCAACTGGCTTATCAATATGACTTAAAAAATCTTCAAGCATATTAAAATTAGCACACATTTTTATAAATTTTCTGTAGTAGCCAAAGTGTACTAATTTAAACAAACTATCTGCTTTTATATTGCCAAGTTCTTTAATTATTTTTGGATACACACCACTTATAAAACTGCTGGTGTACATTTCATCTTCGCCCATTACAGTTAAAAAATACAACTCAACAGGTGTTAGGTTTTTTATTTTGTCGAAACGTATTTGCAAATTTTCTTCATCGTGAAGCGAGTTGATTGGAGTTATATATACTTCAAGAGCTTTGGCTTTTAATTTATCTGTTAAAGCTTGTGCAGATAGAATGGTGTTGCCTTTTTGCTTTTCTACTTCGTAAATATTTTGTGTTGCCACCAATAGTTTATAGTAAGCTTCCTCGTTATCTACAGTTTTTAAAACTGCATCAACTGTTAATTGTTTTGCATAAATGGCATCTAAAAAA
>JAPLER010000071.1:7200-16102 GCA_026391115.1 Bacteroidota bacterium
TTGACTAATATTGGCAAACTGTGTAATTAATGCTACATAAGGTTCTTTAATATTTTTAATTTTATTGCCTAACTCGCCTGATGATGATGCGTAGTCGTATAATGCTTCTGGATTTTTATGTGCAAAGTCTATAATTAAACTATCTGCATTGGGTATGTTAGGATATTTAGATAATATTTTTAAAGTATTATCTGGGTTTTGTTTACATAGTTTGCCAATAATTACAAGCTTACTTTCTTCAGCTCCACTGTTATCTTTAAAAGCAAAATTGGTTAATAACATCGCTCCAATTTCAGCAATATTTTCATCAATTACATTGGTAATAGATTGTTTGTTTTGTTCTAATGCCATTGCTTTTTCATAAGCAATTATTAGGTCTATAAAATTAATTTTATTAAACCCATTGTATTTGTATTCTTTTTCAAAACTGGCTAGTAAATCATTTAAACTACGCAGCCATTTGTATCTATCTGCTTCTGTAAATTTAGTATTCGTTTCAATGTAATACTGTAGGTAATCTATTTTGCTTTTTAAAAAATATGTTGCATATAAATTAACATCTACGTTATTGCTGATGATAAATACAGAGTCTCTTTTGCAATTATTGCTTAATATTTTTTCTTGCCATTGATTAATATTATCATGAAAACTTTGTCGTAAAGTAGGAATGTATGGCATTGGAGGCATCCACGACTGGGCAACGCAAATATTTGCAATAAAAAGGCAAACAATAAATTGATAAAATTTCAAACTACGCATTACAATTCAAATATAAATCAATGTTGTATTAAATAACAACTAGGTGTACAATGATTTATTAATTCTGTAAGATTTCACAAAATAAAAAGCCCATTTTGTAGAAACAAAACAGGCTTCAAAACCAACTGTATATGAAAACAATTTATAGAATATTAATTTCTTTTGGTTGTACTTTTACTTCATCTTTTTTTGGTAAAAAAATGTTTAGTACACCTGCATCATATTTTGCTTGAATGGCATCTACATTAATATTATCATCTAACTGAAAACTGCGTTTAAAACTTTTTACACTAAACTCTCTGCGTAAAGTTTTGTAATTACTTTTTTCAGCAGTTTCTTTTTTATCGTAGCTAATGGTCAACAAGCCTTTGTCTGCATTAATTTTAAAATCTTCTTTGTTTCTTCCTGGTGCATTCATTTCTAAATGATAACCTTCGGTTGTTTCGTGAATATTAGTTTGCTTTGCAAAATGGTTAAACTCATTTTGAGTTGTTAAACTTCCAAAAAAGTCATCAAATAAGTTGTTGATGTAAACTGGTTTTTGTTTTACGATTGTCATAATTTTAAATTTTTATTGTTATTAATTTGTTTGTACATCAATATTTTCAAATGCTGTTCCATTGCCATATTTAAGACATTATGTCTTGTTTGTAAAAAAATATAAGACATATTGTCTTTTTCGATTGCAGAAAAAAGGAAAATTGTCAGAAAAAGGGTAGAAACAAGTCTGTACTTTTGCTCACTTAAAACAATATAATATGTATCCAGCAGAAATAGTATTGCCAATGAAGGCAGAATTAACTGACAATGGTTTTGAAGATTTAACAAGCGTTGCACAAGTTGATGATGTAATAAAAACAGCAGGAACGGCTTTGGTTGTAATAAATAGTGTGTGTGGATGTGCAGCAGGTGCTTGCAGACCAGGGGTTTTAATGGCTGTAAAAAATGCAACACATTTACCTACTAAATTAGCAACTGCATTTGCTGGTTTTGATAGTAGTGCAGTAAATCAGGTGCGTAGTCATTTATTGCCTTATCCTCCAAGCTCTCCAGCTATTGCTTTATTTAAAAATGGTGAATTGGTAAGTATGGTTGAGCGTCATAATATTGAAGGACGCAGTGCTCAAATGATTGCACAACATTTAATAAACGAATTTGATAAATATTGTAATTAAGATTTTGGTTCTATGGGTTAGTAAGTAAAGTAAAGGTTGCCTTAATTTTAAGGTATCCTTTTTTATTTAAACATTCCCTTTTAAACATAGTCACTTCCTTTTGTAAAATTTAATTTACACTAATACTAAATGCGAATACTTTCGTAATTAACCACATTATATGAAATATATCTTAAGTATAGTTGTTCTTTTATCTTTATCATTTACTGCACAAGCACAAACTGCCACTGTAAATGGAAGATTAGTTGATACTGCTACAAAACAAAGTATGGAAAATGCAAGTATTAGCTTGCTAGATAGTAAAGACAGTACATTAGAACAATTTACATTGGCAAAAAGTAATGGTTTTTTTGAGTTTAAAAACCTGCCTATTGGTAATTATATTTTGCAAATCAGTTTTCAGGGCTTTCAACCTGTTTACAAAAAATTAATCATTGCTAAAGATGAGCCATACATTCAGCTTGGCAATTTTTATCTTAAACCACAATCTAAAGAATTAGAAGGTGTAACCGTTACTACATCTCCAATAACTATTAAAAAAGATACAGTTGAGTATAGTGCAGGTAGTTTTAAAACTAAACCCAACGCAACTGCCGAAGATTTGTTAAAGAAAATGCCAGGCATACAAGTAGATAAAGATGGTAATGTAAAAGCACAAGGGGAAGATGTACAACGTGTATTGGTTGATGGAAAACGTTTTTTTGGAGATGATCCTAAAATGGCAACCAAAAATTTGCCTAGCGATGTTATAGATAAAATTCAAGTATTTGATGCAGCAAGCGACCAAAGTGCATTTACAGGTTTTGATGATGGCAACAGAACAAAAACCATTAACATTGTTACCAAAAAAGACAAACGTAAAGGAGTATTTGGTAAGGGCTCTGTAGGTTTGGGTACAGATGGTAATACCACTTTAAACGATAATAATTTAAACCTAAGTAATTTTAATAATGGCAAACAAATTACAGTTACTGCACAAAGCAATAATGTAAATAAACAAAACTTTAGTGTGCAAGATATTTTGGGTACTTTGGGTAGTTCTGGTGGTGGTTTTGGGGGAGGAAGAAATATGGGTGGAATGAGTAATATGATACAAAGTGTTATTGGTAATGGAAGTGGTAATGGTGTTGTAAATACCTGGGGAACTGGCTTAAATTTTAGTAATGGATTGGGTAAGCATAGCAGAGATGAATTGAATGCTAGTGGCTTTTACAATAACCAGCGAACTAATAAAAACACAACTAGTTTAACAGAGAATCTGGTTTCTGCAAATCCTGATTCTTCTAATTTTATCAATCAAACTCAAAATAGTTTTACGCACAATAGAAATGCAAGATTTAATTTAAATATAGAAAAAACATTGGATAGTTTGGGTAATAATTCTATCATTTTCAGACCCAATATCAGCACCCAAAATACCTACAGAAACTCTGCCACTTTAAGCAATGCTACAAAGGCAAAAGTGATTAATTTAAACAACAGCAACGCTGCTACAGATAATCAAAATGTGGGTTATAATGCCAATTTAGATTTTACTTTCAGACATCGGTTTAAAACCAAAGGAAGAACCATGAGTTTAAACGCTACTATGGGTAGAAACGATAATGATGGCGATGGTAATAATTATTCTGAAGTAGATAATTTATTGAACAATACTACGCTGCTTACTAATCAACACTACAATAGTTTTAGCTCAACAAAAAATTATGGAACTACTTTAAGTTATACAGAACCTATAGCCAAAAATTCTCAAATAGAAATTGCTTACAACCACAACTATTCTCAAAGCGAAAGTGACAAAGAAACGATGGCTTATGATTCAACCAGTAAAGGTTATACTGTTCTTGTAAACAACTTGACCAACAGCTTTAGAAACACTTATAAAAGCGATAGAGGTACATTGAGTTACAGATATGCTAAAGATAATTTTACATTTAGCGTGGGCAATGGGGTTCAATGGGGCAACTTAAATAGTGTTAATAGAACCACCTCAAATTTAATAGAACAAAACTATGTAAACTTGTTTCCAACAGCACAGCTTACTTATAGCGTTAATAAATCAAAGAACTTACGTTTTAATTATAATGGAAGAACTGCTCAACCTTCTGTAAGTCAATTACAGCCTGTGGTTGATAATAGCGATCCATTGAATATTAAATTGGGCAACGCAGATTTGCAACAAAAGTTCACTCACAACTTCAGGTTGTTTTACAACTCATTTAACTTCTTATCTCAAAAGATATTTTTTGCCACAATTAATGCCAATTTTACTACAAATGATATTCAAAACTCAATTGTTAACTTACAAAATGGTGCTAGAATTACACAACCTGTAAACCTAAATGGCACTTATAATATTATAGGTTTTATTAACTATGGATTTCCTTTGCGTAAACCAAAAAGTAATTTAAATCTTGGCTTGAATTTTACCAAAATGCAAAGCCAAAGTTTGTTAAATAATGAGAGTAATTATAGCAGAAATACCACCATTGGTAATAGCATCATATGGACTACAAATCTTAAAGAAAGATGGGATGTAAACTTTACCAGTAATACTACTTTTAACTTGGCAAGATATACATTACAACCTAGCCAGGATGCTGATTATTTTTCGCAATATGTATCTACAGAATTAACTTACTACACCAAAAGTGGTTGGAACATAGCTACAGATTTTGACTATACCTACAATGGTGGTAGAAGTAGTGGTTACAATACTTCTATTCCTTTGTGGAATGCCAGCATAAGCAAGCAAATTTTGAAAGATAAAAACGCTGAAATTAAATTGTATGTTTTTGATATGCTGCACGCCAATCAAGCTATTACACGTAGTGTTACAGCAAGCAGTGTTCAAGATGTTAATACCAATGTATTGGGCAATTATTTTATGCTAAGTTTTAGCTACAACCTGCGTAAGTTTAAAGGACAACAAAATGGTATGCCACAAATGCCAGGTGGAATGATGAGAATGATGAGGAGAGGAGGTGGTGGGTTTTAGCTACACCGCGTGCTTGTTGTTATTCTGCACATTTTCAATATTCCAGTCTATCGTTTTTTCAAAAGAATGTTTGCGGTAGTTGCAGTGTTGTTTGTTGCATATTTTACAACTAAAATCAAGGCAGCCATCGGTGTGTACAAATAACTCAATACTATTGCCAAAGGTTTCTTTTATAGCATTGTCAAGCTCTTCCACTTCTTTGTGTCCTTCGTGTATATTAAAATACCAAGGTATGGTTAAGTGGCAATCTAAATGTAAGGTGCTGCCATATTTTATAATGCGAAGATTATGTAAATCTACCCAGTTTTCTCGGCGTTTGGTTTGTAAAAATTGCACCACATTTTCCAGCAGTTCATCATCTGCTTCGTCCATAATTCCAGCCAGCGAACTGCGTAAAATTTTGTAGCCAGATATAATAATAATGATAGCAAATACAAATGCCACTAAACTATCTATCCAATTTAAATGTGTAAAATGTATCACTATTAAACCAATAACAATACCTAGTGTAGCATAGGTATCGCTTTGCATATGCTTGCCAGTGGCAATAAGTGCTAGTGAATTATTTTTCTTTCCATTTTTAATAGAATATGTACCCACAACGTAATTAATAACACCAGTAAAAGCAACAAGGTAAATACCTAAGTCTAGTTGTTTTAAAGGATGCTCGTGTTTAAGATTATTAATGGCTTCGTAAATAATTACAAATGCCGAAACTATCATTAAAACACTTTCTATAGTAGCACTTAAAAATTCTACTTTTCCGTGTCCATAAGGATGATTTTTGTCTCGTGGTAATGATGATAAATGTAGGCTGTACAAACCAATAAAACCACTGATAACGTTGATGGTGTATTCGAGTGTATCTGTAAGTATAGCAACTGAGTTGGTATAGTACCAAGCTATAAGTTTAATGATAAATAATACAACAATAAATGTTGTAATTTTTTTTTGAATATTGAAGTTGTTTGTTGGCATAATTTAATCGTGCATTCGTGGCTAAACTCCTATTCACTTAATTTGATATCTACTACTTTTAGCTGCACTGTTTTATTGCCTTGCCATTCGTTTATATCAAGTGTATAAACAACATCTATAGGTCTATTCATTTGTAACATTGGAAACCTCTTAGCCATATTAAATGCAATACCATTCATAGTTGTATTGCCTTGTTGTAAACTAAATTTAATATGATTTTCTTTTACAATTTTACTAAAACCTGTGTTATACACTTTGCGAGTTAAGAATGTTGGTCGCATATTTTCTGGACCAAAAGGCTCCATTTGAGTAATGATATTATAGAACGCTAAATTGATTTCTTTAAACTCAATTTCAGCATCAATAACTACTTGAGGTATCAATTGCTCGGGTGTGATTTGTTTTGATACAGCAGTTTCAAAAGCTATTTTAAAATCATCAATTTTTTCTTCTGTCATTGTTAAGCCAGCTGCTGCAAAGTGTCCACCAAAACCAATTAAATGTTCTCTGCAATCGTATATAGCTTCATATAAATTAAAACCAGGAACACTACGTCCACTCCCAGCAATACAGTTTTCACTTTTTGCCAAAACAATTGTAGGTCTGTAGTAGCTTTCAATCAATCTGCTTGCAACAATTCCTACAACGCCTTTGTGCCAATGCTCTCTATACACTACAGTAGTTTTGCGTGTAGTAGCTTCATTGCTATTTTCAATAATGGATAATGCTTCGCTTGTCATTAAAGCATCAGTTTCTCTTCTATCGGTATTATCAATATGTAAAATTTTTGCTTTATCCATTGCAGCATCTACATCTTTTTCTATAAAAAGTTGAACTGCTTTTTTTGCATCATCCATTCTGCCAGCAGCATTAATACGTGGTGCAATAATGAACACCAAATTGCTAATGGTCATTACATCTTTTACTGCTGCAAGTAGCATCAATGCTTTAATGCCTGTGCTTGGATTTTCATTTACTTTTTCCAATCCATAATAAGCTAGTATTCTATTCTCATCATTGATTGGTACAATGTCAGCGGCAATTGCTGTTGCTACCAAATCTAAATATTGTAAATAACTTTCGCTTGGCAATTGCTTTTTATCGGCAATGGCTTGCATTAATTTAAAGCCTACACCACAGCCACATAATTCTTTAAATGGGTAGTTGCAGTCTTTTTGTTTAGCATTTAAAATTGCAATTGCTGGTGGTAATATTTCATCTGGTAAATGGTGATCACAAATTATAAAATCAATACCCAATTCTTTCGCATAGCTAATTAATTCAACACTTTTAATGCCACAATCTAACGAAACTATTAATGTAAAATTATTTTCTTTAGCAAAGTCAATTCCTTTTTTACTAATGCCATAACCTTCTTTATATCTATGAGGAATATAGTAATCTACATTTGGATAAAGTGATGTTAAAAATTGATACATAGTGGCAACACTTGTAGTGCCATCAACATCATAATCACCATAAACCATTATTTTTTCATTGTTATCAAACGCCTGCTGTATACGTGTTACAGCTTTTTCCATATCCTTCATCAACCAAGGACTGTGCAATTGACTAAGCTTGGGTCTAAAATAATCTTTGGCTTTATCAAAGTCATCAACACCACGTTGTGTTAAAACTTTGCAAATAGTTTTACTAATAGTTAATGCAGCATAAAGTTGTTCAACTTTATGATTATCGTATGGCAATATGTTCCATCGTTTTTGTTGCATTAATTATTCGTCTTTGGGTATAAGTCTTTGGTCGTTAGTTAACAAATCTCAATCCGTGTATCTCAATTTCCTATTTCTCCCTTTAGGATTTTAAAATTTCCTATCAGTTGTATATCTTACCAATTGTTCCAATGCTTCTCTTACTTGGGTTGGTTCAAATTCGTTTAATATTTTCAGGGCTTCGTCTCTGTATTCAAACATTTTTTTTGTTGCATAATTAATACCACCAGTAGCAACAACAGTATCTATAACAAACTTAACCTTTTCTTTATCGTTATTATTATTTTTTACAATATAGATTATTTTTTTTCTTGTAGCAGCATCACAATTGTTTAAAGTATAAATCAAAGGCAATGTCAATTTTTTTTCTTTAATATCATTACCAGTTGGTTTGCCCACATCATCTGTTCCATAATCAAATAAATCATCTTTGATTTGAAAAGCCATACCCGTTTTTTCGCCAAACAACCTCATCTTTTCAATAATAACTTCATCTGTAAAAGTAGTACTTGCACCAGCAGCACAACTACTTGCTAGTAAAGATGCTGTTTTGCCTTTAATAATTTCATAATAAACACTTTCGTCTAAATTAAGATTACGCGATTTTTCCATTTGCAACAACTCACCCTCACTCATTTCTTTTACTGCTGTACTCAATATTTGAAGTACTTTAAAATCGTTGTGTGTTAATGAAAGTAGTAAACCTTTGCTTAATAAATAATCACCAACCAATACTGCTACTTTATTTTTCCAAAGAGCATTTATAGAAAAAAATCCACGTCTTTCTTTTGCTTCATCAACTACATCATCGTGTACCAAAGTTGCTGTATGTAGTAGTTCAACTAAAGAAGCTGCACGATAAGTTGAATCATTAATTTCTCCACCCAACTTAGCAGCAAGCATTACAAATCTTGGTCTTAATTGCTTGCCTTTACGTTGAATAATGTAATGCATTATTCTATCCAATAAAGAAACCCTGCTTTTTACAGCTTCTTTAAAATGTACTTCAAACTCTTTTAATTCTTTGGCTAATATTTCTCCTGCTAAATCCATTTTTGGTGTTGCAAAGTAAAGGCTATGCTATTGATTTTATAAGATTTTATTAAAACAACAATTACACTTTTGTAGAGTTGAATAATGAAGTTGTTTAAAATAATTTTTTGTTGTATTAAAATAAAATAGAACCCTCAACAGTTAAGGATTTTGACTAGAAATCATAATAACAGTGAGAGTTCAAAGCGAAAATAAGATTAAAGCATTAG
>JAPLER010000371.1 GCA_026391115.1 Bacteroidota bacterium
AGTTATTGGCGATAAAATTATCAGCAACTATATTCATAATCTTACCGAATTTGAAATTGATTTTCCTGTAGCTGATGTGATTTAAGTATAAAGAAAGCTTGGTTGATTTATTATAAAAACCCTCCAATCTTGCAAAGCATTGGAGGGTTTTATTGTTAGTTACTTTTCTTTCATCTTAGCCAATATTGGGTGTTCTGCACCAACATTGTATTGTTTATATAAGAATTGTTGGTAGGCTTTGCCATACCACAATGGCGGTATTACTCCACCACCAATTTCTTAGTAGTTTTTCCTTCGTTGGTAATAGTGCTAACAAAGTACACTCCTTTAGATAAATTTGAAATATCAAGTCTATTGTTACCCATACTTAAAGATTGTGTCTTTACCTCTATACCTAATAAGTTTGTGATAGTGAGATACCCACTTAAGTTGCAATTAATATTAGCAATATCTTTTGCTGGGTTGGGAGCTATAGTAAACGACTCTTTATTCTTAATCTCAACAGCTAATACATTGCTAAAACTAAATTTTCCGTCATTATCAATTTGTTTTAATCTGTAATAGCTTAATCCTAAAGAAGTTTTTTCATCTACAAAAGCATAACTATTTGCTAAGCCTTTAGCCATAATAGTTCCAATGTTTACAAATGTTGAATTATTTATGCTTCTTTGTACTTCAAAGCTTTTGGTATTTATCTCTGATGCGGTAACCCAATTTATAATAGTTGTATTATTTAATTTTTTAGCAGAAAAACTACTTAATGTAACTGGCAATGGAGTAATAGCTACAGTAACGCTTGTTGGCGAACTTGAGCAATTAGTTCCATTATCAGCAACAACAACTAAATCTCCTCCTGTTGCATTTGAACTGAAATCAACATTTATTGAGTTTGTTCCATTCCCATTTATGGTTGCACCTGTACCTGTGTAATGCCAAGTATAACTTGTAGCGTTGGGTACAGTTGAGCAAGTATAAATAACATTTGTTTGGCCTGCAACCACAGTCGTTGAGGACAATGTAATTATTGGTATACTGGGCAAAGCATTTACTTTTATTTGTTTTACAATACTATCCTTACAGGAAGTATTACTTGAAGTAATATTTAACTTTACGTTATATGTGTTAGCAGTGCTATAAGAATGAGCACTACTAGGACTTGTACTTGTAGAACCATCACCAAAATTCCAGAAATATGTAAGTGTTTCAGGTGATACTACATTAGACGAATTTGTAAGCGTAAAATAGTTTCCAGGTAAACATTGTATGGTATCACTTGTAATATTAAAATCAGCTTTACAATTCGCAACTTTGTAAGAATATGGGGTAGTTGTACTTCCATTACTATTTATTGAATATAAATCTGCATTACTACCATCAGCCATTACATAAACATTACCAGATGTGAATACATAATATTTAATTGTTGCACCTAAAGTGTTTTGTGAACCAGGGATGACCGCAGTATAACTGGTTGCAGAACCAGCCATTGCAACTACATCGGATGTTGTGAAATTATCATTACTATATCTCATATATACTGTTTGACCAATTGAGAAAGCACCAGAGGTTGTAATCTTAACATTATAACTTTGACCCGCAATAACTTTACCACCTGATGGTGTAGAAACTGCTGTTACTGTTTGAATTGGTCCTTGTACCCTAAAACAAACAAAATTATTTTTTGCATTTATAGTAGGTAATTTAAAAACATAATTGTCAGTAGTATTTGGGCAATTTATAAACCAACCACCAGAAGAACAACTTGTATCACCAATAGCTACAGTTTGTGCCAATAAAGATGAAATATTTTTATCTGAACCAACTCCACAAGTTGTGTTAGGACCCATTTGAATATTGCCATTTCGAACTAATCTAAAATACCTATTACCTGTGCCTAATGACTTTAAAGCCAATATTTGTGAAGTGCCAACAGATGCAGTCATTTGAGTAACACTTGTTCCGGTTACAAAATCTTGTGATCCACCACTTGCACCAATAATACCAGATTGACAAAACCCGATGTTAAAACTGAGTAAAAAACAAATAAACAATATTGCGAAATTTGATTTTTGAATGAATGTCTTTTTCATATTTGAAGGTTTAGTTTTATTGTGATATGCCCTTCTTTAGGCAAATGTTTTTTAAGTTAATAAAAAAGTTTAAACGGATGAAGCCATTAACATTTTGGTCTGCCACCATTTTACTAATAATAGCACTCCACACCAAAGTATCGCTATCGCTGCCTTTGTAGGCTGCTGCAAATGGGTAGGTTTTGCCAGGGGTTAAGCCACTAATGGTAATGCTGTGCCCATTGCTAAAACGATGAAACCAACCCTCATCTATGCTTGCAGGGGTTTCGCCTAAAGCAATATCCCAAAAAGCAAACACAGTTCCAGTTAGGGTTTAATATGTTATGTGCTACAGCCAAGTTTGGTTATTTATTTAACAAAGCAATATTATGGCATATTTGATATATTTTACAGAAAAAAATTAAATTAATAATAGAAGAAATGGGTATTGTAGGAGTGTAAAATGTAAATTTAGAACTACATAAGAATGCAATGATGTTTTTTTGCAATATCATCATCTTAAAAAAAACAAGTCGATTGACTTTGAAAAGGTTTTAAATAAAGATGAAGAACAGGTTTTAGTGCCTTATGGCAACCATGTTTTAGGTGCAATGTTTATTAACTATAACCATATTATTGATCCCCAATTAAATAATACCTTCGATGAAATTAGCAAACAAATTGATGGCTTTTATTTTGGCAGATTCGATTTGCCTTGCACTAGTATCGAAGATTTAAAACAAGGCAAAAACATTTCGATACTTGAACTTAATGGTGCTGGTGCAGAGCCTGCACATATTTATGACCCAAGTTTTTCTTTTTTAAAAGCACAACAAGTAATTGTACAACATTATAAAATGCTATATCAAGCAGCAACTGTTAATAATAAAGGTGGTGTTGCATATATGAGCTATAATGATTTTAGAAGTTGGAGAAAAAAAG
>JAPLER010000044.1 GCA_026391115.1 Bacteroidota bacterium
CTTAAGCGATATCCCTTTATTTAACATAGTTATAGAGTTTAAAATATCACAATAAAATATAAATAATCATCAAAAAATAAAAATGAAAAAGACCATTTTAAAATTTCTAATACTTGCAAGTATTATTTTATTAAACACAACTACTAGTCTTTTTGCACAAAAGAAAGTTGTAAAAAAGAAGCCCAATATTATTTATATTTTGGCAGATGATTTAGGAATTGGTGATGTTAGTTGTTATGGTTCTGATAGCAATAAAACACCCATTATTGATAAACTAGCTAAGGAAGGTATTAGATTTAATCATGGATATACAGCACCGTTATGTGGGCCATCACGTTCATTAATACTTACTGGTAGATATGCTTTTAGAACAGGGGCCGTAAATCAAGATATGTGTGGTAACCTTAAACCTGCTGATGAAACATTAATTCCATCTGTTTTAAAAACCGAAGGTTATGTTACTTCTATGATTGGTAAATGGGGGCAATTGCCATTACAACCATCAGATTTTGGATTTGATGATTATATGCGTTTTAAAGGAAGTGGCGTTTATTGGAGTAAAGACAAATCTAAAGCTGAAATATATACAGTTAATGGTGTTGATAAACCTCTAGGCGATGATTATATGCCAGATTTAATGCATCATCATATGGTTAATTTTCTTGCTACGAATAAAGAAAAACCTTTCTTCTTGTATTATTCTTTAGTGGAAGTACATGGTAAAATTCAACCAACACCTTTAAGTAAGCCTGGTAGTGATTTGTATGCAGATAATATTGAGTATATGGATTTAACTGTTGGTAAATTATTACACACACTTGATAGCTTAAAATTAAGAGATAATACTTTAATAGTTTTTATGGGGGATAATGGTACTGCTGGCCCTTATGCAATTAGAGGAACAATAGGCGGTAAAGCACTTTCAGGAAAAAAAGGATCAATGTTGGAGTGTGGTGGATTGGTGCCAACTATTGCTAATTGGCCAAAGGTAATTCCTCCAAATCAAGTATCAAATACATTGATAGATGCAAGTGATATTTTGCCAACATTAGCTGATGTAGCTGGAGCAAAATTGCCTACTAAAAATGTTTTAGATGGTCGTAGTTTTTTACCTCAAATGTTAGGTAAAAAAGGAAATCCTCGTGAATGGATTTTTTGCGAGCTAGGAAACAAATGGTACGTGAGAGATGCTAAATGGAAATTGAATAGAGAAGGCGAATTATTTGATATGACTAACTCACCTTTTGAAGAAATATTAGTGAAAGATGTTGAAAATAATGCAGCAGCTAAAGAAGCAAAAACAAGATTGCAAGCTGTTTTAGATACGCTAAATCCTGCTGCTGGTATTGTAGATAATTCTGATGGAAGTGGAAGACACGCCAACAAAAAGAAGAAAAATGCAGATGGCGAAAAAATAAAAAAAGATAAAGGCGAAAAGCCGGAGAAGCAAGAAAAGAAAGAGAAAAAAGAAAAGAAGGAGAGAAAAGAGAAAAAGGAAACTGAAGAAAAAGAAGATTAATCAATAGTTTAAATTAGCCATTATGAGAAAAGTATTATTAGTAACGTTTCTTTTTGTAAGCATACAATTAATTGCACAAGAAGAAAACGCAACGCCTAAAAAAACAGATTCAACAACATATAAAAAAGTTGAAGTGCCAGCAGGTTTTCAAAGTGCAATTGATGTAGTCTATGCTGAAATTGATGGTTGGAAGGGTAGGGAAGATGTTTACTATAATCCTACTTCAACAAAGCCTACGCCAGTTATTTTTAATATACATGGTGGTGGATGGAATCATGGTATAAAAGAGCAACAAGGCGGATTTAATACTTTTTTTAAAGTAGGTTTTGCTGTTGTAAATATTGAATATAGATTAACATCGCAAGCCAAAGCTCCAGCAGCAGTCGAAGATGTAAGAGCTGCAATATTGTACATTGTGCAACACGCCAAAGAATACAATATTGATCCAAATAAAATTGTGGTAATGGGTGGCAGTGCAGGCGGACATTTAGCA
>JAPLER010000420.1 GCA_026391115.1 Bacteroidota bacterium
AAATGTGCTAACTGCAACTGTAAATCCACGAGGTACAACTACAACTAATCAAGCAACAAGAAATGTTGCCACTAAAAATGTAAAGTCAATGAAATTAAATGTCGGAAAAGATGAAGATGCTGGTACTATTATGGTAATTCTCAAAGTGGGTGGTTAAGATTCGTCATCATTACTTCCTTTTGTAAAACGCTTAATAATACCTCTACCACTTTCTCTAATGAAAGTAACTATTTCGTCACGTTCATCACTAGCAGTCAACTCTTCTTCTATAAATTCGAGAGCTTGTGTAGTATTAAATCCTTTATTGTAAATTACTCTGTATATATCTAAAATGTGATTGATTTGTTGTAAGCTAAAACCTCTTCGTTTTAAACCTACACTATTCACTCCTCCATAACTTAATGGATTACGAACTGCTTTAATGTAAGGCGGTACGTCTTTACTTACTAAACTGCCACCTGCTACAAAACTATGTTGTCCCACTTGTACAAATTGATGCACAGCACTTACACCACCAATTACAGCAAAATCGCCAACAGTAACGTGACCAGCAACTTGTACACTATTGCTCATAATAACATTGTTACCAATATTACAATCATGAGCAATATGGCTATAAGCCATAATTAAACAATTGCTACCAACTGTTGTTTTACCTCTGTCTATTGTACCTCGGTTAATTGTTACAAACTCACGAATGGTTGTATTATCTCCAATAATTACCAAGCTTTTTTCGCCAGCAAATTTTAAATCTTGTGGGACACCACCTAAAACTGCACCAGGAAAAATTCTACAGTTTTTACCAATTCTTGTACCATCCATAATGGTTACATTACTACCAATCCATGTACCTTCGCCAATTTGCACATCACTATGAATAACAGTAAATGGATCTATTTTTACATTAGGTGCTAACTTAGCATTTGGGTCTATGTATGTATATGGATGCGTCATCGTTGTAGAATATATTAACAAAAATAGGGGTAATGAGTTGATAATTTAAAAACGAATTATATAGATATGGGTTCGTGCTGAACTAGCTTAAATACATTTTCAATAGCTTCAATTGTGCAATGCAAAGGATCGTAAAAACTTGCTCTATTTAAATTAGCTTTTCTTGGATCAAATGTACCCACCAACTTAACATTGTGCTTTACTGCAAATTGTATTAACTGTAGTTCCATTTTTTTCAAGTTATTTTCCTTACTGTTCATTGCATCATAAAAATCTTGCACAAATGGATACATTATTAACGATACTTTGACATTCCTTTGGTTGCATAGTTTTATAATTTTATCAAGAGCATCTAGTTTGTTATTATCAAATGATTCTACATTTTCTCTTTGTTCAAAAATTTTAGAATTTGCTATTAATTTTATGGTATCTACTATAGCATATTCTTTTGAATAATTAATAGAGCCATCTCCATAACGCCCATATAAATGCATTGCATTTTGCCCAATATCTTTAAACCTTCTATTACTTTTTTTTCTAAAATTTTTTATACAAGATTGGAAGTAACTGATAGAAGTTAATGCATCTAATTTTCTTTTTAAAAAATACCATTTGGGATGTTCAATTGTTTCTATATTTTTTATGTTCAACTTTTTTATTGTATAGTGTTGAAACGCTGCAATACTTAGCCATTCATCGCCCAAGGTTTTACAAGTAAAAAATGGGGTGGTTTCTATATATAACTCTTTGGGGAATTTATGCAAAGAATCAAAAATGCCAATTTGTGCAATAATGTCGTTAATGTTTGAATGAGATAGAGCTAAGTTTCTAAAACTTTTATTGGGAAAATAAGTTTTATTAAGTGGCAATGTTCTGCTAGTACCAATAACAGCAACATCTGGCATTGTATCAATATTGGAGACTAAATTTTTAAACACAATTCTTTCGTCATAATTGGAAACTCCTTCAATATTATGTTGTTTTAATAAAACATTTGAAATGTCTTGCTCATATTTTCCACTATTAAAAATATTACCAGCGTCAACATAATAATTAGTTGCTACAAGCAACACCGCAAATGGAGTTAAGAGTAATAATAAATGTTTTACAATTTTTTTCATATAATGCAATTCAATTTTAATCAATCATTTTTAAAATTTAAAATAAATAAATTCTGTTTTTTTAAATACACCAATAAAAATAAACGAAATAATAAAGATGTAGTAAACTGTCCATCTAAAACGTTTACTTTTTGTAATTAGCCAAGTATCAATACTACTACTCATAAATTGTTTTTCCATCAATGTAAAAGCAATTATTAAAATTAACCCAACAAAAAAATCAAAACCAGATTGCTTTAAATAAAGTAATGAAAGCCTCTCTCCTCTTGCATTATGAATAATTAAACTAATTTGACTAGGAATATTTTTGAACATATCTACCAGCATATTTATTGATTTATGTACACTTGATGCTCTAAAGAAAACACAAGCTGCCGAAATACTTATGAGCATAAATTTATTGGCAACCCAATCGTTCATTTTAGATGTTAATGATACAAAAAATTTATTTCTTCTAACGCTAGTATAAGCAATCAATATTAAGGCATTTGCTGCTCCCCAAACTATAAAATGCCAACTTGCACCATGCCATAAACCACTTAAAACAAGTACCACCAAAATACTTAGCCACATACCTGCGTGTGGTAAATAATTTTTTCTTATAGGCAAATAAACATAATCTCTAAACCAGGTTGTAAGCGATAAATGATAAGTTGCCCAAAACTGACTGATATTTTTTTGTATTAATGGTGTTTTAAAATTTGCCATTAAATCAAATCCCATAAATCTTGCACAACCAGTTGCAATGTCGCTGTATCCACTAAAGTCGCAGTATATTTGATAAGTACAAGCAAAGAATGAAAGGATTAACGGAATGCCTGAATAGTAACCATCTGGCATTGAATGTACTTGGTTGACAAAACCTGCCAATCTATCTGCAATAACTGCTTTTTTAAATAACCCCCAAGCGATTAATATTAAACCACGTCTGGCATTATCGTAGTTAAAAAACTTCTCTTGATGAAATTGTGGAATTAAATTTTGTGGTCTTTCAATTGGTCCAGCAACAAGCTGAGGATAAAACATAACATACAATGCATAAATACCAAAATGCTTTTCTGCTTTAAACTTTCCTCTACTTACTTCAATGGTATAACTCATTGCCTGTAAAGTATGAAAAGATAAACCTATGGGCAATAAAATATTAATTAATGGAATGGATTTGCCTGTATGAAAAGCAGCTAAAGCTGCGTTAATATTTTCTGCTAAAAAATTAAAATATTTAA
>JAPLER010000185.1 GCA_026391115.1 Bacteroidota bacterium
AACAAAGTTGAGTGGGGTTTAATAGGTAGTTGTACCAACTCTTCTTACGAAGATTTAAGTCGTGCTGCTTCTATCGCTAAACAAGCTATTGCAAAAGGATTGGTTACTAAGGCTGAATTTGGTATCAACCCAGGTTCTGAGCAAGTCCGTTTTACTGCTGATAGAGATGGATTAATTGAAACATTTACTGATTTAAATGCTACTATCTTCACCAACGCTTGTGGTCCTTGTATTGGTATGTGGGATAGAATGGGTGCAGAGAAAAAAGAGAAAAACACTATAGTTCATAGCTTCAATAGAAACTTTGCTAAACGTGCCGATGGCAATCCAAATACTTATGCATTTGTTGCAAGTCCTGAAATGGTAGCTGCTATTGCTATTGCAGGAGATTTATCTTTCAATCCAATTACAGACACTTTAACTAACGATAAAGGAGAGCAAGTAAAATTAGATCCTCCAACTGGTGATGAATTACCAAAAAATGGTTTTGCTGTTGAAGATGCAGGCTATCAAGCACCTGTTGAAGATGGCAGTGGTGTTAGTGTTGCAGTTGCACCAGATAGCAAACGTCTTCAGTTATTAGCTCCTTTTATAGCCTGGGAAGGAACTGATTTAAGGGGTTTGAAACTCTTGATTAAAGCAAAAGGGAAATGCACTACAGACCATATTTCTATGGCTGGACCTTGGTTAAAATTCAGAGGTCATTTAGATAATATCTCTAACAATATGTTGATTGGTGCTGTTAATTTCTACAACGAAAAAACAGATAATATTAAAAATCAGTTAACTGGCGAATATGGTGCTGTACCTGCCACACAACGTGCTTATAAAGCTGCTGGCATTGGAAGTATTGTAGTGGGTGATGAAAACTATGGTGAAGGAAGTTCTCGTGAACACGCCGCTATGGAACCACGTTTCTTAGGCGTTCGTGCGGTGCTTACAAAATCTTTTGCTCGTATTCATGAAACCAACCTTAAAAAGCAAGGTATGTTGGCTTTAACATTTGCTGATAAAGCAGACTATGATAAAATTCAGGAAGACGACAGTATTGATATTGTAGGTTTAACAACATTTGCTCCTAACACACCATTAACATTGGTATTAAACCATAAAGATGGTACAAGTGAAGATATTAGTGTTAACCACACTTATAACCAACAACAAATTGAGTGGTTTAAAGAAGGTGCAGCATTAAATATTATTAGAAAGCAAGTAGCTGGATAGTTAATCAGTTTATTTTCTAATTAGTTTATTAATAAAACCTCGAAGTATAAAATGCTTCGAGGTTTTTTGTTTTCTATTTATCTAAATTTGCTTTACTTATGATATATAAAATTCTAACAGTTGCTGGCTTGGCCACTTTTGAAATATATGCAGCCATACCAACTGGTTTTGCTTTTGGTTTAAACCCTTGGGTAATATTTACTGCAAGTCTTGTTGGTGGCATTGTTGGCGTTTTTGTAGCAGCATTTTTGGGTGAGAAAATTGAAACTATTGTATCAAAATATAGAAAACCCAAAACTGTAACCAAAGAAAAGAAACCCAATTTGGCTCATAAGCTTTGGGAGAAATATGGTATTGTAGGTTTAGGATTAGTGGGTACTATGACTGTGGGTGCACCAGTAAGCATTGCAGTAGGTGTGGGTTTTAATGTAAATATACACAAATTGGCATTATGGTGTTGTCTAGGAGTTTTAATAAGATGTGCAATTTTTACAACTATTGGACATTTTGGAATGAAATTATTTTAAAATAAATAATTGATTCTTAACAGTGTTTTATAAAATATTTCCAAAACTTACTAAAGCAATATATAGTTAGACAACAAACCTATTTAAGCTTAATTATTTTAGAAAAAACAATTAATTACATTTGCAAAACAAAACACACTATTATGCACACATTCATCCTCATTCTAAAAATATTATTAGCAGTTATTGTCATATTATTAGTTGCAGCAGCATTTGTAAAAAAAGAGTATTCAGTAGTAAGGACAGTGGCTGTGAATAAACCTGTCAGTGTTGTTTTTGATTATCTTAAACACCTTAACAATCAAAAGCAATACAGCGTTTGGACAATGAGAGACCCTAATGCCAAAACTGAAACGAAAGGCGTTGATGGCACAGTGGGTTTTATTGCCAGTTGGGATAGTAAAAATAGTCAGGTTGGTAAAGGTGAACAGGAAATTATTGGCTTAGACGAAAATAAAAAAATAGATATACGATTACAGTTTTACAAACCATTTAATTGTGCTGCTAGTGCTAATTTTGTTACAAACGATTTGGGCAATAAAACAGAAGTTGCTTGGACATTTAATGGTATTATGCCCTACCCATTCAATATTATGAGAGTGTTTACTAGCATTGATAAAATGATTGGTAAAGACTTGCAAGATGGATTGAATAATTTAAGAGCAATATTGGAGAAGTAATGTTTATTTTAAAAAAAATTTCGAAAGTTTATACCATTTGTGAAGTTCCTCTCTATATTCAATACTCAGCTACTTCCTTTTATTAATTTCGTCTCTTATAGCAATAGCTTTAATATAGTCTTCATTTTCTAAAACAGTATTTAACAAATCGTTCAGTTCTGTTAAATTTAATCTGCTTAAATCATCGGCACTATTGGTTGTTAAATCATTTTCTACACCTACAGCTTCTATATTTTTCTTAGCTCCACTTTCTAAATCGTCCATTAAAATTCCTGCATTTTCCAATATGTAATCATAAGTATAAATAGGACAACCAAAACGAACTGCTAATGCAATAGCATCACTTGTTCTGCTATCAATTTCTACCGTATCATTTTCAGTATAGCAAATCAATTTGCTGTAAAAAATACCTTCTTGTAAATCGTTAATAATTACTTCTTGCAAATCAACTGCAAATGCATTGAAAAAGTTTTTCATTAAATCGTGCGTTAGTGGTCTGCTAGGTTTCATTCTTTCTAAAGCTACAGCAATAGCCTGAGCTTCAAAACCACCAATTACTATGGGCAATCTACGTAATCCATTCACTTCTCCAAGTACCACTGCATAACTATGAGTTTGTGTAATACTATGAGAGAGGGCTATAATTTCTAATTCAATCTTTTTCATATTGTAGTACGAAATTAATTGAAATAACTTTATTAAAGTTTATGTTGAAAAAGTTTTTTAATGAAAAATGTTAATCAATCTTTAACTGATAAATATCTTTTGTGTTTCTGCCAAATCCATCGTAATCTAATCCATAACCCAAAACAAATTTATTGGGTATAGAAAAGCAGCAATAATCTATTGTTAATGGGTAAACAGTAGCTTCTGGTTTATGCAATAAAGTAGCAATTTTTAAACTTGCAGGTTGTTGATTAACTAGCTGTGGGAGGAAAGTGTGCAATGTTTTTCCCGTATCAACTATATCTTCTAAAATAATAATATCTCTGTTGGTAACATTACTATCTAAACCAATAGAAGTAATAACGTGTCCAGTGCTTTGTGTGCCTTTATAAGATGCCAGTTTTATGAAACAAATTTCAGCTTCAATGAATACATTTTTAAACAAACCAGCAGCAAACATAAAAGAGCCATTGAGTATAGCTAAAAACAAAGGCTTTTTACCTTCGTACTCATTGTTAATTTGTTGTGCCAGTTCTTTAATTTTTGCTTGAATAGTCGCTTCGTCTAAAAAAGGAATAAACGTTTTATCGAAAACTGTAATCTCGTTCATAAAATAATTAATTTGTTGAAGGGCTTGTTTTTGTTGGGTTTGCTGCAATAGCAGTACTCATTTTAGGTGATGCAGGTGCTTTGCTACGCAAATAAATTTTTTCGCCAAGCACGGGATGTAATTTTTTACTAACACCATTGTATTCTACAATCATATCCAACCTCACCCCTTCTTTTTGAGCAATGTCTTGTAAAGTTTCATTAGGCAATACTATATGAAAATCAGCAGTTCCTTTCTTTTGCTTTTTTTCTAAAAAAATCAATCTAGGTTTCTCCAATATTTCAACTTCATCCATATCATTTATTTCAAACAATTTTGATAAAGAAATATTGTACTGCTCCGCAAGTGCAAGAATAGATGTTCCAGCAGTTGCATATATTACCTTTGCATTATTAATTGTAAAAATGGTATTGGGATAATCTACTTTTTCTGTTTCGAAAGCTTTACTTGTTTTTACAACTGTTTCAGCATCATCTGTTTCGTCAGCAACTACAGTACTTGTAATGGTTGTTTTATTATTTTTTGGAGTTGTATTATTTGCAATGTCTTGCTTGGATGCAATATCTATTGGAGCTTTATTTAAAGCTATTAACGAGTATTGGTTTAAATTAAATCTTTCAACTAACTCAATTAATCTTTCAGGATAATCATTTTCTGTAGCATAGCCACTTTTCTTTAATCCTTTTGCCCAAGCTGCATAATCTGTTGGGTCAAGTTGAAATAGCCAAGCATAATGTTCTCTAGATTTTAAAAAGTCACTATGGTCTTTATAGCTTTCTTGTGGTGTGTTATATTTTCTAAAACATTCTTGCTTGGTATCATCATCGCTATATACACGTTCTCCATTCCAGTCTAATTTACATTTAATACCAAAATGATTATTAGATTTTTGGCTTAATTCACTTTCGCCAAATCTAGACTCTAAAATACCTTGAGCCAATGTAAT
>JAPLER010000405.1:0-644 GCA_026391115.1 Bacteroidota bacterium
GATTAATTTGAAAATATTAAATATTGGTATTTATTTTAAGAAATAATAGTTTAGAAACAATATTAAATGGCATATTTAGATAATTCAGAAATCATAGTAGAAGCTATCCTTACTAAAAAAGGAAGAGAAAAATTAGCATCTGGTTTAAAACTAGATATTACAAAGTTTGCGTTGGGTGATGACGAGATTGATTATACATTTTATGATGTTAATAATGAAAATGGACCGGCTTATACAATGTTAGGTGTTCCTATAACTGAAGCATGTTCTGATGAAACGCATGCACTAAACCACAAATTAGTAACCCTTCCAAAAGGAACTACCCAAATGTCAGTTGTAAGATTATCTCCAAATAAAATTAGTGTAAATCAAAGCGATTCACTTATTACAATAATACCTACTACATCTCCCGAAGGAAATACAATTGGCGGATATACTGCAGTATTGGCAGACCAAAGGGCAGGTACATTAATAGTTAGTAAAGGTGCAATAGAAATGACATCAGTAGCAGTATTTGAAGCAGGTGAACTAACATCAACAGCACAAGTAGTAACTGGAAATGAATTTATATTTATTCCCAACCCAAATTTAACAATTGATGTTTATACAACTATCACTGTTTATGGAAATGAAACCGGCGGTTC
>JAPLER010000405.1:698-1576 GCA_026391115.1 Bacteroidota bacterium
CGGTTCACGTACCATACCCACTAATGTAATTTATAAAGCATAATAAAAAGACACTATAAAACAATTATTGAGGTTGATTAATTTGAAAATATTAAATAGTTATATTTATTTTAAGAAATAATAGTTTAAAAACAATATCAAATGGCATATTTAGATAACTCGGAAATCACAGTAGATGCAATTCTTACCAAAAAAGGTAGACAAAAATTAGCATCCGGTCAATCTTTAAACATTACAAAGTTTGCTTTGGGTGATGACGAGATTGATTATACGCTTTACGAACCAGCGCATCCAAAAGGTTCGGCTTATTACGATTCTGCAATCAGAGCAATTCCTATTACGGAAGCATCGCCTGATGAAACTCAAGTGTTAAGATATAGATTGGTTACATTTGCTAAAGGAACAACCCAAATTCCTACTATTAGTACAATACCTTCAATTAGTGTAAACCAAAACGCAGGTGGTGATGCAATTACACCAACAACCACACCGACGGCAAATACAACCGCAGGTTATACCGCTGTATTAGCTGATACAAGAGCTGGTACAATAACTGTAACTAGAGGAGCAACCGCAGTAGGAAGTGTGCCTGTATTCTTAGGTGAGGAAATAACAACAACAGCACAAGTTGCTAGTGGACAGGAATTTAGATTTACTCCAAATCCAAACCTAACAATGGATATTGCAACAACCATCACTATTTATGGTAACGAAACTGGAGGTTCAAAAACTATTCCTGTAACTGTAACTTATAAAGCATAATAAAAAAAGATATAACAAATGGCACTAATAAACGACCCTAATGTAACCGCCCAAATTAGAGACTTAGCTAATACGGGTACACTGGACTCAAATGAAATTGTAGCATTATTAAATAC
>JAPLER010000059.1 GCA_026391115.1 Bacteroidota bacterium
CTTTGCAGGGCTTGCACCAAGTAGTGTAGCAATCAACAAAAATATACTTGTTTTCTTTTTGTGCTTGTGTAAGCACAGTTTCCCAACTTGCCACTTTATGTAAAAAATGTACCCCAGTTTCTACTACCTTTTTTTCTGTTTTTACAGCTGTTTTTACAGTCGTTTTTTTCTTTTGAGCTATTGCTAGTATTGGTATTGCAGTTAGAATCAAGATTATTTTTTTCATATATTTTTTTATTAATTTGATTTAAATTATTGTTTAGCACAGAAGATACAAATCTAAAACAAAAAATCCTACAAACATCTTGCTTGTAGGATTTTTATAAATCATTAACAATTATCTATAACTCCAATAAAGTTTTTACAGGATCTTTACCCATCAACAACAATGCAGGGTTTTCAAGTAATTCTTTAACACGAACTAAGAAACTTACACTCTCTCTTCCATCAATAATTCTATGGTCGTAGCTAAGTGCCAAATACATCATTGGTCTTATTTCTACTTTTCCATTAATAGCCATTGGTCTGTCTTGTATTTTGTGCATTCCCAATATGGCACTTTGAGGAATATTGATAATTGGTGTGCTCATTAAACTACCAAATACGCCACCATTAGTAATAGTAAAAGTTCCACCAGTTAAATCATCAGCAGTTAATTTACTATCACGTGCTTTTGCTGCTAGAGTAGCCACAGTTTTTTCTACATCGGCCATACTCATACTTTCTACATTACGCATTACAGGCACAGTTAATCCACGTGGTGTAGAAACTGCAATACTGATATCTGCATAATCGTGATATACCAATTCATCATTTTCGATATAAGCATTTACAGTTGGCCATTCGCTTAAAGCAATTGCACAAGCTTTTGCAAAAAAGCTCATAAAACCAAGGTTTACACCGTGTGCTTCTTTAAATTTATCTTTATGCTTGGTACGAGTTTCCATAATTGCACCCATATCTACTTCGTTAAAAGTAGTTAGCATTGCTGTTGTATTTTTAGCTTCAACCAAACGTTTAGAAATGGTTTTACGCAAGTTGCTCATTTTTTCTTTGCGTATATTTCTAGTATTTAGTGCAGTACCTGCAAATGCTTTTTTACCAGGGTTATTTAAAGCTTCAAGTACATCTTGTTTCATTATTTTTCCATTAACACCACTTGGTTCAATAGCTTTAGCATCAACTTTTTTATCTGTAATAATTGCACTTGCAACAGGAGATGCTTTAATATCGATAGCTACTTGTGGTTGAGCTGCAACTTCAATTTTTTTCTCTTCTTTTGGAGTTTCAGTTTTAGCTGGTTCTGCAACTTTTTCTGGCACAGGTGCAGTTTCATCTATTTGTGCAAACACACTTCCTATTAAAATAGTATCACCTTCATTTGCCAATGTTGTTAATACACCAGCTTTTTCAGCATTCACTTCAAAAGTTGCTTTTTCGCTTTCCACCTCTGCAATCACTTCATCACGCTCTACATATTGACCAGTTTTTTTTGTCCACTTTAAAAGCGTTACTTCACTTATACTTTCTCCAACCGTTGGTACTTTAATATCTATCATATTTTATTAATTCAAAAGTTAAAAGTCAAAAACTAAATTCCAAAAGCCATATTAATAATTTCTTCTTGTTCTACTTTATGCACTTTGGCATAACCTGTAGCTGTTGCTGCACTTGCATTACGGCTTATTACACCAAAATTAATTCCCTTTACATTCATTTTTAAGAAACTAGCTGCACCCATATTTAAAGGTTCTTCTTGTACCCAAAACCAAATCGCTTTTGCATATTTTTTATACAACGTATCTAGTTGTTTTTGTGGCAAAGGATATAATTGTTCTACACGAATTATTGCAATATCTTGTCTATTTTCCTTAGCTTGTTTTTCTGCTAATTCAAAATAAATTTTACCAGTGCAGAACAATACCTTCTTCACTGCACTTGCATCTGGCACAAAGCTATCGTCAATTGTTTCTTTAAAACCACCATTTGTAAATTCATCAATGTGACTGTAACTTCCAGTGTATCGTAGATTAGCTTTTGGCGAAAAATTAATCAATGGTTTTCTAAATTGCCAAGCCACTTGACGACGCAATGCATGGAATAAATTTGCAGCAGTTGTAATGTTGGTCACCACCATATTCAACTCGGCACATTGCTGTAAAAATCTTTCTAATCTTGCACTACTATGCTCTGGTCCTTGACCTTCGTAACCATGAGGCAACAACATAGTCACACCATTCATTCTATTCCATTTCTGTTCTCCTGCACTAATGAATTGATCAATCATTGTTTGTGCACCATTACAAAAATCTCCAAACTGTGCTTCCCATATTACCAATGCATCTGGATTTGCCAAAGCATAACCATATTCAAAACCTAAAACACCATATTCACTTAATAAAGAATTATAAATTCTAAATTGGGCTTGGTTGTCTTGAAAATGATTTAATCTGTTGTAGTATTCATCAGTATTTTCATCACGCAATACAGCGTGTCTATGACTAAAAGTTCCTCTACCCACATCCTGTCCACTTAATCTTACAATTTTACCTTCAACCAAAATACTTGAATAAGCAAGCAACTCACCTGTTGCCCAATCCAATTTATTTTCAGTTGTAAATAGTTTTATTTTTTCTTGTAATAATTTATCAACTTTTTTTAATGGAGTAAATTTTTCAGGAATTTTCATTAACCCATCAAATAAGCGTTTTACTTCAGTTTCTGCTATTGCTGTTGTTGGTGAATTATCAAAATCTTCTGCTACGGCTTTTCTTAAACTTTTCCAAGCTAATTCAGGTTGTTGATAGTTATATGGTAATGGATGTTGCTTTACTTCATCTAACCTTTCTTGTAAATCTGCCCAAAACTTTTTCTCCATTTCTTTAGCTAAATCTTTGGCTTCAGGCGTTCCATTTTCCATTAAAAAATTAGTATAAACTTCTCTTGGATTTTGGTGTTTTTCAATTAAAGAATATAATGTAGGTTGTGTGTATTTTGGATCATCGCCTTCGTTATGACCATGACGACGATAACACACCATATCTATAAAAATATCGCTATTAAATTTTTGACGATAACGTGTTGCAATTTCAGCAGCTTTTACCACAGCTTCTGCATCATCTCCATTAATATGAATAACTGGTGCTTGAACCATTGCAGCTACAGATGTACAATAATCTGCACTACGTGCATCGCTAAAATCTGTTGTAAAACCTATTTGATTATTAATAACAAAATGAATAGTACCCCCTGTTCTATACCCATGCAAATTACTCATTTGTAATACTTCGTAAACAATACCTTGCCCAGCAACCGAAGCATCTCCATGAATTAGAATTGGTAAAATCTTATCGAATTGAGAATTAAAAATGGTATCTGCCTTACCACGAGAAAAACCAACCACCACAGGGTCTACAGCTTCAAGATGTGATGGATTTGGCATTAATTTTAAAAAATTTGTTCGTAGGTTTTGCCCATAATATTAGCCAACACATTCAGTCTTCCTCTGTGAGCCATACCAACAACAACTTCTTGTACATTGCTGTTTGCAGCAGTGCTAATGATAGCGTCTAACGCTGCTATTGTGGTTTCTCCACCTTCCAAACTAAATCTTTTTTGTCCAACATATTTTGTATGAAGAAACTTTTCAAACATCACACCTTGATTCAACTTCTCTAAGATTCTTCTTTTTTGTTCTATAGAAATATGTTGAACAAAGTTTTGTTCAATTTCTTTTGTTAACCAATCCAATTGCTCTTGGCTAGTGATATATTGAAACTCTACACCAATGTGATTGGTATATGTTTTTTCTAAAAAATCGACAATACTTTTCAAAGAGGTTGCACCTAAACCAACAAAACTTCCAGCATTAAAGACAGTATTCAAATCCGATTCTGCTAAACCAAATTGTTTTAACGACAAGTTTACGCCTCTATCTTTTCTAGCACGTATTGGATTTGTTTTGGCTAACAAATGCCCTTTATTTCTGTAGGCAATTATGAGTCTGTAAACATTAAGTTCTTTAATCAAATCTACAGAAGAACTAACAACAGATTTAGACTGGCCATTAGTTGTTACTTGTTGATTGTAAGCAAAATCAAAACCTTCAAAAAATTTGCGTAGGTCTTGGTCTATACTATCAGGATTTTTTACAAACTCGTTGTAAATACTTTCTATGTAACTTGGATGTTGATTAGTGATGTAGGAAAAATCTTTCATTTAGTTGGCAAATTCTTTACTGGAAAAAAATTGTGGGCAAATATCGTTGGTTTAGTTATACCATTTCACTGATTTTTAATGAAATTAGATAATATTTATGGTAACGATTTCTAAGCTCAAAAAAAGATTTGTAAAAAAATGTTGTTAATTACAACGATAACCTTACTTTTGCCGTCCAAAAAAAATTGAGATGGCAAATCATAAGGCAACAAAAAAAGACGCACGTCAAGCATTAAAACGTAGAGATAGAAATCGTTACTATGGTAAAACTACACGTAACGCTATCAGAGACCTAAAAGCTCTTGAAACACAAGGTGATTACGATGCTAAAATGCCAAACGTAGCTTCAATGATTGATAAATTAGCTAAGCGTGGTGTTATTCATAAGAACAAAGCAGCTAATTTGAAAAGCAAATTGGCTAAGAAAAAAGTAGCTTAATTAATTCTTTCGTAATAGATAGTTTTAAAGGTTGTCCAAAGGACAGCCTTTTTTTGTTTAGTAACTACTAATAATTTTAGACAAATATTTTTCTATAGCAAGTCTCACACTAGCTCCACTTACATTATTAAAGTTGTTAATCATAACACTAAATATTAAATCCTTACCAGTATTCGTTTTCAAAAAACCACTAATACTAAAATTATTACTTACGCTACCTGTTTTTGCAAAAATCTTATCACTACAGTTTTTGTAATATCCTTTTATAGTGCCCTTATCGCCACTAGGAAAAATAGTTGAAATTCTGTTCCAGCTAAATTCCGATTTCATTTTGTTCAATATAAATACAAAATCTTGTGGGGTAAATAAGTTGTATCTACTTAAGCCACTACCATCAACCCAACGTGGTTTTTGTGGCAACTCGTTAAAATCTCTTTTTAATAAAGTATCAATAATTTGCTCATCACTCATATAGCCCAACTGATTTAAACTTACCATCAACAATGTTTGTTCAGCAAAAAAATTATCGCTGTTATACATCATTGGTTTTAAAAGAGAATCGGTAGGTTGAGAGTAGATTTTGTTTTTGGAAGAGAGAAAAGATTTATTAGGGTAAGTATTTCTACTTGGTTTTATTTCCTTTTTCAATGTATCTGCTAATAAATTACCTTCAACAGTATTAAAATTTGTAGTTTCGAAGTCATATCCAAGTTTTAATGGCACTTCAACTTGTGCAACTTTCTTTTTATTATTATCTCGAACAAAAAATGAGTTTTCATTTTTAAATTTCTCGATTGTAAATGAACTTATTTTTCCATACGATTGGAATACTTTTTTTTGAAAATAAGAAGGTTCTACAATAACTGAAGTATCTATCAAATGAAATTTAGCAACATTACCATAAATTGGGAAGTAGCTTTTTTCTGTCATAAATGATTCATTATAATCATCCCAAGCCCAACCTTTTCCATAAGGAATTGGGTTTGATAAATACGGATTCTTGATTTCTCCCAAATAAATTTTTTGCCTCTCTATTGTATTAAGGAAGTCAAATACTTTCTGATTTTTAAAACTACGTATTGATGAGTCGTCTTTACCAAATGTATTTAGTGTGTCATAAACAAGCCCCAACAAACTATCACCTAAATATTCCATTGCTGCATAGCAAGTGGCTATTTTGGTATTGCTTGCTGGTATAAAATATTTATTGCTTTGGTATTCTTCAACTATTTTTTTTGTTGCAGGTTCATAAATATATATACCAATGTGGGCATTGCTTAAGCTACTGTCGCTTACCAAAGCTGGCAATGTTGTTGGTAAGTTTTGTATTATACTATTTTGAGGTGGTACAGCTTGAACAACTTGCTGTTGCTGTAATACAGGCTTTGTTGTTCTACAAGATGTAATGTAAAAAATAAAAAATAAAAAATAAAAAAAATGTTTTGCTGCCATATAAAATATTATTCGTGCGTTCGTGGCACTTCTCAATCACAAAATTTATAACCTACGCCTCGTACACTTAAAAAATGTATTGGTTCTTTAGCATCTTGCTCAAAATCTTTTCTAAATTTAAGGATAAAATTATCAATCGTTCTAGTAGTAGGAAAAACATTGTAGCCCCAAACTTGTTGCAAAATTTTTTCTCTGTTCACTACTTCATTTTTGTTTTCAATAAGCAACTTTAACAACATTATTTCTTTCTTACTTAATTCAATGATTTGGTTGTTAAAAGTGGTAGCTATTTGTGCTTTAAAATCAACTATGTTGCCTGCAAAAGTATAGGTGTCGGCGACTGTAGTTTTTGTTTGTAATCGTTTGCTTTTAGATATAAGCTTATCAACTCGCAATAACAATTCCTCCAAATTGAATGGCTTGGTCAAATAATCATCTGCACCTTTTTTTAAACCTAAAATTCTATCGTTACTTGTATTTTTTGCACTTAAAATTAGTATGGGAGTTTCTAGGTTTTTTAAACGAACATTCTCTGTAATGCTTATTCCATCTACTTCTGGCAACATTATATCTAATACAATTAAATCAAAATACTCTTTTTCGATTGCAGCCAATGCAACAGCACCATCAAATGCAGATGTAACTTGATAACCCTCTAACTCAAAGTTGAGTTTTATAGTAGCGTGAAGATTTTCTTCGTCTTCAACCAATAAAATACTGACTGCGTTTTTCAAGAGTTCGTTTTTATTTAAAATATTTCTATTAATCCATACTCAACACTATGATGCAATAACTCAATATCCTTTTTTTTATTTATTAATAAATTAGATATATAGTTTGGTGATTGATTTCCAGTAATTATTAAAACTATTTTTGGTGGGAATCCCAACAAGCTCATTAAATCTAAAAAATCGCTATCATTTGTAATGATGATGTAGTTATTATTTTTAGCAAAATTCCAAATTGTTTTGTCGGTAATAGGTTTAGTTAAATCTGCAAAATTAACATGCAAAACATCGACAAAATGTGGCTTTAATTTAGATATAATACGCCAGGAAATATTTTCATCTAAGAGTAATTTCATTTTAAGCTGAAATCATTTTAGTAATCATTTCTCTATTGGCAGCAAATTGAAGTGCTGCATTAATATGTTCTAATTTTAGTTGTGGAAAATCATTGATAATTTCACTATTTGTCATACCATTTGCTAGCCATTGCAAAATATCAGAAACGGCAATTCTTGTTCCAATTATGCAAGGTTTTCCAAATCTTATTTCGCTATTAATAGTTATTAAATTCTCCATAAAAACATTTTAGTAAAAATAATTCAAATTATTGAAAACAATCAATTTCATTTATTAAAACGTTACTGTAAAAATACAACCACTAGGTAAATTATTGGTTATAACAATTGTAGCTTTATGTTTATCGCATATTTTTTTACATAAATATAAACCCAATCCTGTGCCTTTAGTTTTTCTTGTAGTTTCACTTCCTATCCTATAAAATTTCTCAAACACTTTTTTCTTTTCGTCTTCAGCAATACCCACACCCTCGTCTTTAACAATAAACAATATAGCATTGTTTATTTGAGATAAGCTGATACTTATTGACTTTTCTTTTGACGAATATTTCAAAGCATTTTCTATAAGATTACTAGCCAAAATTTGCATCATCAACACATCACTTTTTAAATAAATATTATCTTCAATATCAACTTGCAATTTACCTTGCCCATACCTTTTTTCTACATCATTAACACAGCTATAAACAGTTTCACTTAAATTTATTTCTTCAGTTGTATCACTAAAATTATCATCTTCAAGTTGTGCAGCCCATAAAATATTATTGCATAAATTATTTAATCTATGTACTTCAAACACAGCATTAGACAACATTTCAGCTTGCTTGCATTCATCTAGCTTTCTTTTTTGTAGTGTTTCTAAATTAAGTTGTGCAACAGCAATTGGCGTTTTAAGTTCATGTGTAATTGCCATCATAAAATTTTGTTGCTGCTGTGCAAATTTTATTTGCTTGCGTGTGGCCCTATAAATAAATATGGCACCTACTACAATAACAGCCATAAAAGAAATACCCTCGCCCAAGTATTGTCCTGCTTTTCTTTTTTGTATAGAAAATATTTGCTCGGTTTTTGCAACATAGTCAATATCGTCTTTATTAATTTCTGCCAAACGCATTGCTGTAGTAGCTGCGTTTTGATTATTTAATGCAATAAACCACCACATTAAAGCTGCTATAATATATAAAAATAAAAACCAAAAAATAATGGTTACAAGTGCAAGCCTATGTTTCTTTTTAAATGGCATTAACGATTAGTTTTTTGCACTCTAATTCCTGCACTTAAAATAAAGGGCAAAGGATCATCTCGCATAATTTGCTTTAACGTAAAACTGTAACTACCCTTTTTTAATGGAATGGGTTGGGGGTTAAATATAGTTCTATGTTCAACTATATCGTCTATTGAAGAACCTAGCCATTTACTGTTATCTGCTAGTGCGAATTCTTTTTTTATTACAGATGTATCGTAGGGAGATTTAATAGTTAACTCTAACCAAATGTTTTTATAAGGATATTTTTCTGTGTGTCTTAATACAAGATAAAAATTCTGAAAGCTTGTTGTATCTGTAATATCAAATGTAAATGAGGGTTGCACATTGCTTGCCCATTTTTGATTTTCAAAATTCATACTCTTTTCATAAACATCAATTGTAGTACAAGATGCTAGTAAAACAGAAAATATAATTACACCTAAATATTTCATATAGCAAATGTAATTGAAGAATCATTTATAAAATATTGAAACATAAAAAAGCACTTACAATATTGCAAGTGCTTTTTATATAATTTAAAGTTATTCTACCAACGACTAAATCTAACACCAAATGCAAAAGGTGTTTGATCTAAACCAGTACTGCTTTTAAACATATTATTTAAACTATAGCTTCCATACAATCTTACAGGTCCTAAACCCAACTCTCCTACCAACGATACTTTAAAAGTTTCTAAATCCAAATTGCCTTGTGTTTTTTGTTTGCCACGCTCGGCACTCACTTGTTTATTTCTGGCATTTAACAAATAACCTACGCTTACGCCTGCACTTGCTTGAAAAGCACTTTTAGACTCAGGATTGCTATTGTAATTAAACATTACAGGTACTGTAAGATAATTTACAAATAATTTATTTTTTGAAAAGTTAATAGAGTCGTTAAAAATGTAGTTAGTTGGTTTATTTCTAAAGCTTAAATTATTTTCATATCTGAAATTAAATTGCTCCAATCCCAAACCATACTTTAAGTTAAGATAATGCTTACTTAAATTAACTTTTTGCATAAAAACCATAGGTTAAAATTAGATGATTTGTTATTAATCAAATTCATACTATTTGCATCCACTTCTGGTTTATTAAATGTTTGAAAATAGCTACCAGATTGGGCTGTAGCATAGTTAGTTTCATCTTTTACATTGGCAAAACCCAAATCAAAAATGAACCAATTGGTGCTTATGTTTTTATTTTTTTTCTTACTTCTATGGTCTATTCTTATATCCAAAAAATCATCAGAGTTGCTTGTAATGACAACAGTTTTCCTTCTTGTACTATCGTATGGTTTTTTACTGTTTTTTAAAATAAAATAATTTTCTGTTCTTATGGTATCTACAACAGTTGTAGAATCTTGTTGTGCCCAAATAGTCAATACGCCTAGCGTAGTCATTAATGTAAGTAATGTTTTTTTCATTGTTTCTTATTTTGTGTTTAATAATTTGCAATCACTTGTTTGCGAAAGTCAATGCCACGATGAAAAAATTATGCCATTTTATTTTATGGGTTAAAAAAAATTACAGATGGTACAAGTACAAACTAAAACAGTCCACATTGCTGTAAGACTGAATTAAATAAATACAAATATTTTATACTATAATATTAATGATGCTCAGCAGGGGCTTTACTTTCTTCGTGATGTGCATCTGCCTTATGTTCCTGATGTGCAGCATTACTATGATGAGCCCCTACTGGATGATAAGGACCACTGCATTTTGACATTAAAGCAAATAAAAAAAAGATAATACAAAAAGATAGTATTGCAGTACCTGTATAATTTTTAATAACGCCAGTATGATGATGATTGTGTTCCATAAATTTAATTTGGCTGCAATATTAATGGTTAATTATTTTTTATAAAAATGCTTTTTATGAATCATTAATTTCCTGTGTATTGTACTGTACCATCGTTGCTATCAACACCAGTAACATTGCCATTGCCATCATACTGCACTCTTATACCATTTACACTGGCCAAACTAGAACGAGAAGTATATAAAACAGGTGTTCCATTAATATTTTTTATAAAGCCTTCAAAGTCGTAATCTAGTTTTACACCTCCTATTTGATTTACTTTTCTATTATAGTTATAGGTTATTGGTGTACCTGCAAGACTTTCAGGTTTACTAAAATAGTTCAACTTAGGTTTTTCTGCACTAGCATCTCCATTTAATCTATAATCTTGTAAACTACCATCTTGAGATAAAAAAGCAGAAAAAGCTGGATTGTAAATTTCAACACTATACTTGCCTCTTGGAGTCAAATAAAACTTATACTTTAAAGGTTCATTAGTTGTAGCTACTGATGTTACAGGATAATCGCCAGATGTTGGACCAGAATTAATGCCTGCATATTTAGCTGGGTTATAATATTTCTGTGGGTTATTGGCTGCATTACCAGCTCCTGTTTGATTGCAATTACAATTTGGTTTTTCTGGTTCTTTATAATACGCTTTAGTATAATCTGTATAAACTACTCTTTCTTGAGATTGCTTTACTGGTTGCTGCGGTTGTGTTTGTTGTGGCTGTGCTTTAGGTTGATTTGGCACATACACCACCCTTTGAGTGGCTCTTGCAGGTTGTTGTGGTTGCACTACTGGCTGATGCACATAAACAATATTAGCAGGCTTTTTAGGCGTCCACTTTTTTGCAGTCCATTTCTTTTTAGGTGTCCATTTTTTTGCTGCTGGTTTTTGCACACAACAAGGGCAATAACTTCCATCAATATGAATACAAGGATTTTTTGCAGTAGGTGCAGCAGATTGATACACTACTTTCTGTTGTGGTTGCTGCATATTTTTTCCTTGATAAGCAACTGGTTGTTTTGCCTCTGCAATTGGTGCTAATGCAGGCATCACATCTTCTTGCTTTTCTACAGTTTTTTCTATTGCTGCCAATGCTGGCATTGCTTCTTTCACAACAACAGGTGCTTCTTCTATAGGTGCTAGTGCAGGCATTCCCATTCCACCACCTGCTCCAGGTTTATAAGCTGGCTCATCCTCAGTTTTATTGGCTTCTGTTGCAGGTAAAGGTTTTACTGTATAACTAGTGCCAGTTTTTGCATTTAGTATAGTGCCTTTTGGCAAGGCAAATCCTTTCAAGCCATTTGATTTAATAGGAGCCAATTCCTGCATATTACTACCACCTGTATTACTACCTTCAATAGGTGCTAGTGCTGGCATAGTATTTTGATTATTACCTGCCACGCCTTGCCCTTCTATTGGTGCAAGTGCAGGCATTCCCATATTTTGCTGATTTGCATTATTAGGTCTATCTGCTACTATGCTTGCTAGTGGTGGCATTGCATATTGTTGTTGCTGCTGATTTGCCTTTGGTGCAACTGTACCAATACTTGCCAATGGCGGCATAATGGTATTATTATTTGCAACAGTATTATTGGCAGTAGTAATTACATTATTTGCAGCATTATTAAACTTGCTGGTAGCATAAGCACCACTAATAACATTGGTAGTTGGTGCAGAATAATTTGTAGTTGGCAAATTAGTTAAAGCCGGTAATTGCTGATTATAATTATTAGCAGCATTTACTGCACTTTGCATAGCATTATTTGCAGCAGTAGTTACTGGTGCAGTTAACGAAGTAAGTGATGGCAAATTCTGATTAACAATATTATTATTTGTAGTTACTGTTGGCTGTGTAACAACTGGCGAACCTAAACTTAATGGCGGCAAAAACGAATTGTTATTTGCAGGAGCCGTATTGTTTAATGTACTGTTATTACTTGTTAATGATGCATCTGCTAAAGAACCCAAACCACCATTATTTGCTGGCAAAGTAGTATTTTGTTGTGCCACACCTCCTGTATTTCTTGCATTACGGTTGGGCAAAATAAGTATGGCTCCTTTGGGGGTAAAATAAGTACCCTTGGGCAAAGGCTGTGCAATGATAGTTTTATTATCTGTTGTATTATCTACAGGCTTGGTTGTGGCACTAGGCAACAGCAACGTTCCTTTATTGTTATTGGGTACAATAACACCACTAGTTAATAGCGTTTGTGCTACTGCAAAACTGCAACTTGTAGCAGCCATCATCATTAATAAAGTACGTTTCATAATAGTAGATTTAATCTTAACAGACTTATATCAATATTAGAACGAATAAAAGAGCCTATTTGTTTTGTAGTGGGGATAGTTTTATTTAAAATGCTTCAGTTAGTAACATTATGGCTAGTGGCAAGTGGTTAATAGCAAGTGGTAACAATTACCTTCCAACCAATTCCCAACCACTATCAACTATCATCTATCCACTATCAACTAAAATCTATCACCTATCAACTACAAACTTTCTCACCACATCATTCACTTGTACATAATACAACCCACTTGGCAATGTAGCAATATCAATGTTTTGATAACCTTGTTTTAAAGTAAATGTTTTTACTACTTTGCCTTCACCATTAACCAAACTAGCTTTGGCGTTGTGTAAACTAGCAGCTATTACATTTATTTTTAATATGCCTTTTGTAGGACTTGCAATACTTATGGCATCTTGTTTATCATTTGTGGTTATGTGAATAATATTGCTGTAGCTATACGTTCCATTTTTATCTACCATTTTAAGCCTTATGTATTGCACATTGTTTTTAGCAATATTGTAGTAGTAGCTATTGTTGCCTTTGCCAATAGCAGCCACTTCTGCACAAGATTTAAAAGTTCTGGCATCTGTACTTTGTTCTATTATAAAATAGCTGGTGTTAATTTCATTGGCTGTGTTCCAATACACTAGTATAGTATTATTCTCAGGCTTAGGAATAGCACCCAATGCAGATAAACTTAGTGGCACTACATTACCAATAATAGTCTTTGCAGTATTAGTAATAATAGGCTCGTTATAATCAAAATAAATAGAGGCTTTATTAGGCACAATATTACCATTGACCAATGTAGTTAATGGTTTTACCCTAAAGTTTACAAAACCATTACAAACTGTTTTATTGGTATTGCTATCGGGTAAGTTAATGTTTAAAAACTCAAAATAAACAATCTTATCGTTTTGAGATACCTTGCAATTATGGCTTAAACCTGTTAGCTGCAGAGTATTTGTTTGCAATTTACTATCATCTAGTGTATCAGCCACTACAACAGTAAATGCAGTATCTGTACCTGTGTTTTCAAAGCGAATGGTATAATCTATCCAATGCTTATTATCTGCAACTTGTGCAACACTTAATTGTGGTGTAGCTTGTTTATCATTGGGGTCATAGCTACCACGAATGATAGCGTTTGCTGTATCTGAGCTATTATCATTGCCACTACTTATACTTGCTGTTGCTTGAAAATCATTACCCAAAGAAACTGTTGGTTTTACTGTGGTGTATACATAGAAACCATTAGTTTGCCCTGGTACAAAATTACCAAATGTAAGCATTACAGTATTGCCAATAAAACTTGCCAAACTATTATCTACACTATCAAAAATAAATTGGCTTGTATCTAAAAACACCAAAGTATCATAACTATTAAATGTATGTGTATAGCTTGCTGGCACTGCTTTGTAAAATGGTGGTGCTTGGGCTGTAATGGTGTATGTGCCTAAACTATCTGCATTAATATAGGCTGTGCCTTGTGTGTTGGTGAATGTGTGATTACTGTTGGATACCCTGAGTTTAAGATTATGTTTTGGATATTCGATTGTATTAAACTTGTTATTACTGTTGTTATCTGTGTAGGCAAATGATTGAATTGTTGGAAAGGGTTGGCAGTAGTTAATATTATTGGTAGGATTGCAAACATCATTAGGTGTTATGTTTATTCCTATACTGTTTGAATCCATATAATATGCATTATTCAAAAAGTTAGGGATGCAAGTAATTCTAAACGGAAAATCTAATGCTAAATCTGTTAAATTTTCTGGAAGTGACGGAATACAATAAAGGTTTGGATTGTTGGAAACATTGAGTGATTGTAAAGTTGCAGGGAGATTTGGTAAATATGATAAAAAATTCTTACTGCAGTTTAAACTTTGTAATCCTTGTCTTAAAAAAGGTAGCTTATTGATTAAATTTTCATTACAGTCTAATTCCATTAAATTAGTAGGGAGAGTTTGTAATACTTTTATTTTATTTCCTCCACATTGTAAATTCCTCAATGAATTTGGTAGAGAAGGTAATGTATCTAATAAATTTTGACTACAATATAGGGTAAATAGAGAATCTGGTAAAATAGTCAATCCTGTTAATAAGTTATTGCTACAATCAAAATATTTTAGTTTTTTGGGTAAAAGAGGTAAATTAATTAACTGATTATTATTGCAAGTAAAATTGCTTAATGTAATAGGCAAAGTTGGCAGTTGAGTTAAGTTATTAAATGCACAGTAAAGACTATTCAATGAATCTGGTAGTTTAGGCAAGCTATTTAAATTATTTGACCAACAATAAAGCTGCTTTAATTTTTGAGGTAAAAATGGTATTCTTACAATATTATTTTCATAGCAAATAAGTGTTTCTAAAGAAGGGGGCAGTGAGGGTAAGGCTATTATGTTATTGGTATGGCAACTAAGGAATTTCAATTTTTTGAAATATTGAATCCCATTTAAATCCTGAATGTTCTTACTATTGAGTGAAATAGAATCTATATTTAGATTACTAATGCAGGCAGTATCTAATCTGCCATAATATGCCATACAACTAGGGTATTTTTGTTCTAAATATGTAATGAAATTATAATCGCTCAATTGTATATATTGTGCATTCACATTTGCCCAAAAACAAATAAAAGCAAAAAGGGAGAGTAGCTTTTTCATCAGCAGGTAGTTTTTTACATAGACACCAAAACTAGCCAAAACGTTGCTTGTTGGTGTAAATATTTTTAGCTACAAAGGCAAAAAGACAAAAAAGAAATATGCAATAAATGAGAAGCTTATTTTTTAAGCAGAAAAAACATTATAGTAATAGTAAGGCTAAATAAAGTAATCATAATGCCTACAAGCCATTTAAATTGGTCGTTAGTTTTTTGTTCAAAGTAAGATTTGGTAACCAATTCATCTTTCTTTTCATCAAATTTTTTAACCACTTCATCTCTTATTGCTGCTGGTACTTGCTCTAAAGATTGTACTAATGCTTTACTCTCTTTTTCGCCCAATTTGGGTTTCAAAAGTTCGTATAAAGAAAGTGTATCAATAGTAATAGACATAATAGCAATTTTAGCAAATATAAAAAACATTATTTTTTGAAGAAATATTTTTTAAGCCCAAACTCGATGGTTTAAGTTCTTTTAGCATCCAGTTGCCACCTGTAAACCCTAAAAATGCATCGTTGGTTTATTCAAAACTATTTTGTAACCATATAAAATTAATTTGTAGCAATACAGAATGATTTTGTATCAATACAAAATGGTTTTGCAAAATTACATTTCAAATGTGCAGCAAAACAGCCCTGGCGTAATGAGTTACGTGCTTTGCGTAACCAATGCAAAATGGTTTTGCAGCACTACAACATAGTTTCGTATCAATACAAAATGATTTTGCAGCAATACATTTTTACAGGGAATAATTTTTACGATTATACATTGCTACAAAATTATTTTGCAGCAGTGCATTATGGTTTTGCATTGCTGCAGTATTGCGGTGTATTGCTACACTTTTACTTTGTATCGTTACAAAATTTTTTGCAAACGTACAAAATAGCAAATATGGCTTTGCCAAAATTAATGCGGGCAATGTAACGTTAAAATCAAATCTTGTAGTTTATACAATGCAAACTAAAAATGTAACTTTTGACAGCACAGTTTTGCGAGTAAATGTGGCATTGGCAAAAAGCTAAGATATATTATAACATAAAAAAGGGTTTGCCAATGGCAAACCCTTTTTAGTATTTATATATACTTGTTGTATTAGTTTAATTTTTCTACCTGCATATAAGTCAATTCTACAGGTGTACTACGTCCAAATATTTTAACAGTAACTTTAAGTTTTTTCTTCTCGTCATTTACTTCTTCTATCACACCATTAAAGTCGTTAAATGGTCCTTCAATAATTTTAATAGTTTCGCCAATAATAAATGGTTCGCTAATAGTAACACCTATATCGTTCATCTCATCTACCTTGCCTAGCATTTTGTTTACTTCGGCTTTTCTTAGGCTAATGATGTTTCCTTTGCTGCCTTTACCATCAGTTAAAAAGTGCATAATGTTGCTAATGTTGCTCACATGTTGCACAATATCATCAGTAAGTTTACCATCTTCTACCTCAAGCATTAAATAACCAGGGAAGTAGTTTTTTTCACGCATAACTTTTTTACCGTTTTGCACTTTAAACACTTTTTCCATTGGTAAAAAAACTTGCTTAATAATATTTGTCCAGCCACTGCGTGCAATGTCTTTGTCTAAATATTCCTTAACGCCACGTTCTTTACCACTTACCACACGTAAAACATACCACTTGGTTTCTTTTGCTGCTATTTCTACTACTTCACTCATTTGAGATATGCTTTATTAAAATAATTTGTAAATCAGTTTCAATAGTTGACTACTACTAAAATCCATTAACAATACCATTAATGTAATTAATATAGTTGCAATAAGAACAATAACAGTGCTTTGTTGCAATTGCATCCAAGTAGGCCAAGATACATTTTCGTGTAGCTCTTGGTAACTTTCTTTAAAATAATTAGAAATCTTGCTCATTTTGTTTTGTTTAACGTTTAAGGTTTGTTGTTTTAGGTTAATGAAAAGCTT
>JAPLER010000378.1 GCA_026391115.1 Bacteroidota bacterium
CAATTTCGCCATCCACCACAACATTTATAGTAAATATACGTCTTGTTCCTTCACGCTTTTCTTCTGCTACATCATACAATAAATTTTTTCCATTTTTAGTTGCCCAGCCAATTAGTTTATTCTTAAGGTTAATATCAATTCCCTCAAGAGACTCAACAAACATATGTGGCATAACAATTTGCTTTAAAACCCATTTTTGCGTTTTGATATAACCTTTATCTAAGTAAATAGCACCAATTACTGCTTCAAGTGTATTGCCAAAAATTTGACTATTGCGTAGTATGTTATCAGATTTATTATAATTCATCAATTGCTTAAAACCCATTTTTATAGCTATATCATTCAATTGTTGACGATTCACCATTTTACTACGCATTTCTGTCAAAAAACCTTCTCCTTTTGTTGCGTAGCGTTTAAATAAATAATCTGCTACAATGCTACTTAATACAGCATCTCCTAGATACTCAAGCCTTTCATTATTATCAACCAATCCTTCTTTTATGCTACGATGACTTAAAGCAATTTCATATAGTTTTAAATTAACTACCTTAAGAGACAAGGTATTTTCAATCTCCTTTTTAAGATTTTTATTAGCCGAATAAAATAGTGAAGAAAACAATGGTAACGGGTGATTTATTTATGGTCAAAAGTAAAGGAAATAGGCGGCTTAAGAAGTTTCTATATTTCTACAACTTCGGTTTTGCTTAAATAATCGTGCAGTGTTTTGTCTAAGAATGGAATAAAAAACATATCAATAATAAGGAGTCTTGTAAGGCTACGAATAAGTATTTGAAAGAAACCTGGCTTTGTATTATTGCTAGTAACAACTTTTGTATAACTCATTATTTTACCAACAGTTCTTTTAAAAAATAACTCTGTTAAAAAGTAATAAAAGAATAGTACAGCAAAGAACAAATAGCCAAAATTGAAATAATATTTGAAAGGCACATTGCGTAGCTTAAACTGTTCTGCGTAGTATTGATTTATTTTTGAAATAATATAGCTAATCAAAAAAACAACTAACGTATCAATTAAAAAATTAATGACTCTTGTACCAATACCAACTTTGTTCATATATGCAAACTTATAAAAAAAGGTGTCAGGTTTTAAAAAACCTGGCACCTTTTGAATTAAAGTTATTGAAAGAACCTATCTCATCAAATACATTTTACCATAACCTGCTTTAAAATATTGATCTGTATTTATCTCAGTTCCAAAGTTATCAGTTGGTGTAAACTTATCAAGTGCTTTATTATCAAGGCTTGTAATCACCCTATATAAATAAACGCCATTACCCAACGCAGCACCATACATATCAGTTCCATCCCATTTGTAATCAGTTATATTTCTTCCAATATGTAAATTACCCAATTCTGTTTTGGTAATCTCTTTCACAATTTTTCCTGTTACAGTAAGTATTTGTATTCTAATATTATCTGGTACTTGTGTGCCTGTAAGTGTAAACACAAATGCTGTTGATGTTGTAAACGGATTTGGATAATTAAATACATTACTAATCATAGGTTTATTATTCACCACAAATTGAACGCGATATTGTTGTGGACCAGCAGCATTCTCACTTTTATCTTTTGCTTGCACAAATAATTCGTAAGTACCATCCATTAAAAGATTTGGATTAAACTCAGCAGTAGCTGTGTTTTTGCCATCGCTTGCAGCTGGGATAAATCTTAAAGTATCATTATCATATTTATATTTTCTTACTGTTCCATCTGGAAACTTGAGTTGAACACTTATTGTTGCTGTATCGTTGAGCAACATATAAATATGAATACCGTCAAATGTTACATCTAAAACTGGATTAATATTATCTCCATTTACAAAAAACTTTTTAAATGCAAAATTGTTGGTCAGTGTTTGTTCTTTGGGTGCATCATTAGGATTAATACTTATATAAAAATTATTATTTCCTACAAAGCTGGCACTATTAATTGTTGTTTTTATTGTATCAACATTTCCTGGTAGCAATTTCTTAAGTTTTGGAACAGTAATAATATTCGTAACATTTGCATTATCTATAATGTTAAGTTTAACTTCCAAACTATCGCCATAAGCAGTATTGCTTACATTTTTAAATGCCATAGATATGTTTTGCATTTCGCCCTTTTGCAAAGTATCTTTAAATACAAAATTAATTGGCATTAAAGCACCTTCAGGTAAAACGTCTGCAAGTAATCTCCAATATTTTAATTGATATGCAGTAAGGTTTACAGTATCTTTTACCTGCATATAAATTTTCAAATATGGATATGTAGTGGCATCAATAGTACTTATGTCGTTATTGATTTGAGTTTCTGTGTAGTTATACAATGTATCTACAGTATTATCTGCTTTTACACCCAATAATTTTAATGCTATTATATCTTGTAAATCATTTCTATTGCCCGTCCACAACATATTATACCATTTTGTTGCAGGACCAAATTTTGGTGAAACTATAGTGCCTTGTGTAGGTTTAGTTGCAACATTTACTTTCAACATCATAATATCACTACTGTCTATACTTAATTTAGATACAGGAGTAAAAGCAGTGTTATTTTTTTGGTAAACAAATGCAAATGAGCGTAATCTATTGAATGAATCTATATCATTAAAACCTGCTGTTTTTAAACGATGATACAAACTGTTGCCAGTTCCAAATAAACTCTCATCTTGTTTCCAATCTTGTGCAAATGTAGGTTGCCCCAAAGCCACATTATTATTACCATCTCTATACATAGCCAATATTGGACGCACCACTACATAACTACCATTTTGTATAGCATTGTCCATAAAATCCATTGCTGCTTTTCTGCCTGCAGATGTTTTAGTTTCGAAACTAAAATCATATTCTTTTCCTGGAATGCAACCATTGGTATAAAACAAACTTCCATATTGCCCCTGCTGCCCTACACTACAATTGTACATTGCAGCAAGGCTAGATTGATTATAAACTGTAAATGTGATATTATTATCTCTATAACAAGAACCATAAGTTACGGGATTGGCTGCATCATTAACAGCAATACTCATTCTATCATTAAAAGGTAAAATGCTATTGTAAATTGTAAGAGAATTATTTACAGATGTAAAATTAAATTTACGCAAGCTAGTATCTGCAACAATATTATTCAAATTGCTTTCGCAGTGTTGATAAAAATGAGATTGATTGAAACCTGATGTTGTTGCATTTTTTAAATAAACAAAACTACTATTTGCCCAACGATAATCTGAACCTGTAGAAGGTATAGTTGCTACACGCCAATAATACACTGTACTATCTGTAAAAGTTATAGCAGGGTCAAATTCAATTAAGCCACCAACAGATGAAATAGTTTTAGATATTTTAAAAGTAGAGTTGAATAAAGTAGTAGTATCCATTTCCATTACATATTGACGCAATGGTGTAAAAACATTGGCTGTAGAAGCACTAAGCTTACTTTGCGATGTATTGATAATTGAATAGTTGTAAGGATAAATAGGTTTTATTTCATCTTCAAAAATTACAAATTGTTTTGTAACACTATTGTTGTTTTCACTTAATTCATCATATTGATTGTCTGCATCAATGGTAATTGTAATACTATTATTTCCTTTGTCAGCTAAAGCAATAATAGGTATAGTAATATTTACAGAAGTATCATCTAAATATTTTATAGATGGAATTTTTTTATTTATTAATTCTACAACACTGTTATTAGGGAATGTTCTTTTTATAACAAGTTTTACGCTATCCCCAGTTCCTTTGCCAATATTGTAAATACTTGCTTTTACCGTAAAGGAATTATCAAGTATTGAAACAAATGTTGGGCTAATTTTTACCTGTGGATCTTCTACAACAAAATCTGTTTTTTCGCTAGCATATACTTTTATTGCTGGGTCACCATGCAGCAAAAATTGTTCGGCATGTGTATTGCTTAAATAATCTGCAAGGTTATTAGAAGTAACTTTTAAATGGTTTAGAGCACTCAACATATTTACACCAATACTTTTGCCATAATCTAGCTTACATACTGAGTTATAAAAACCAGTAGAGTAATAATATAGTGGTGTAGTTACTCCAAAATGAGATGTAGCAATAAATGCAATACCAAGTAGGTTTTACAAATCTTTGTACATCATAATCAAAAAAGTTACCTGCACTACAACCATTTACAAGAAATACTGGGTATTTGCCATAGTTGTTATAATCATCTGGATTATTTAAATTATAAGCCAAGCCACTTGCTGCACTATGCCCAAAATAAGTAAGCAAGCCAATACCACTTTCAAACAACTTAGCAATATCATTTTGGGTTACATTAGTAGCACTTCCACTTGTTTTACTAAGTGTTACTGTAGTGCCACAATAATTTGTATCAGTAGCTATAGTTTCATATCCTTTTAAATAATATGTCAATAAATTACTTAACCCAATATCGTCTGCACCTGCAACATGTACCAATTGTTTCATCCAAAGTTTATTAGCTATGCTTTGTGTAGTGCTTGCACCTTGTTGTTCATATAATTTTACTTTATCTAAATAATCTGTAACTTCTTGTTGTGTAATGGCACTTAATCTACCAAAAGGCAATATAGGTGCGGGTTGTGCACTATTTGGAGATACTAGCAATGCATCGCTTGCAGGCCAACCAAAAGTGGGTACTAGGTCTTGCTTTTCAATATCATCAACTTCGCTAGTTGGTTTAAACATTCTATACTCATCGTAAGTAACAGCTTTACCTATTAAAAAAACATACTTGGGTGTAGCTGCAAAACTTGCTTTTGCAAAGCGTAAAAAATTTCTAATACTTAATGGATGTTTTTTTACACCATAAGCAAACTGGTCTGTTAATTCATCTATATCAAATACCTTAGCATTAAAACTACCGCCACTAGCAGTGCTTCTATATTGTCTGTACTGCTCAACAGCATTACTGCCACTTGTTAAAATTTTATTAGAAACAATCAAATAATCTGCTTGATTGCTTGAAGTAGAAAAATTAATAAAACTCTTTGTTTCAATATTGGTAATACTAGTGACGCTGGTATTGCTTCTACTTATCAAAACATAATTGGTAGTAGCAGATGTTGCAGGTATAACAAATTGTAAAATGCCAGTAATACTAGTATCTGCATTATAATATTTTAAATTAGTAGCATCGTACAAAACAGGTATTGCACCATTATTATTAAAATTACTAATGCGTAAATAATTACCTACACCTGATGATGGTAAACTAAACTCAAAACTAGTTTGGTTATTAAAATTAAACTGACGAGGATATTGCAATTCAAAAAAACTAGCTACAGCTCTGTCGTAAGTATCACTAGTTACAATTTGTATAGATGCTGTGTCTGTGTTTCCATTAAAACTGGATAATGCTATATTATTAATGGTATTAATATTAGCAGCAAAACCATTAAAGGTTTTGGTTAAAATTGTATTGCTATTGATATTTAGTTTTATGCTTCTGTTTTTATTGGCATTGCCAGCCAAGCCAGCAATTACAGAAGCCTGTTGACTACTGCTTGCTAGGTACAAATTACCCAATGGAATTTTATATGCACCATCTGTAATATTGATATCTTTTGTGCTTAAAAACTCAGCAGCATCGTAGCTAGACGAATAAATATCTTCGCCATAATATACTGCATAACCCCTGTTAGCTCTTTCTCTGAAATTAAATCTTAAGCTATGCATAAAATAAGATTCTGATGGCAATGTATTACCAGCAACATTATTTGTAGCAAATACATATCGCAAATTGGGTGTAGCCTTGTTTACTGTTAAAAAATAAGTAGCAGTATCTGAAAATAGACTTA
>JAPLER010000384.1:0-13050 GCA_026391115.1 Bacteroidota bacterium
TCTTTATTAAAAGCATTTTGTAACGAGTGGGCAAAACATAATATTACAGTTAATGGTATTGCACCTGGATATATTGCAACTGATAACACACAAATGCTAAGAGACGACCCTGATAGAAATGCAGCAATTTTAGCTCGTATTCCTGCAAATAAATGGGGACAACCTAGCGATTTAACTGGTGCTTTTGTATTCTTAAGTTCCCCTGCTTCTGATTATATCAATGGCACTATACTTACTGTTGATGGTGGTTGGATGGCAAGATAAAATTGATATGATAAAATATTAAAATGAATTTAAAAGAGTTTGCAAAGGCATTAAATCTATCTGCTTCAACCGTATCCAGAGCGTTGAACGATAGCCACGAAATAAGCACGAAAACAAAATTGCGTGTACTAGAATTGGCAAAGGAAATGAACTTTGAACCAAACCCTTTTGCTAGTAATTTACGTCGTCAAAAAAACAAAACCATAGCTGTGGTTGTGCCAGATATTACCAATCATTTTTTTGCAAAAGTAATTGAAGGCATAGAGTCTATTGCACAAGAAAAAGGATATCATATTTTAATATATTTTACACTCGATAGTTATTTAAAAGAAGTTGCCACTTTAAGGCTTTTAAGCAATGGAAGAGTTGGTGGAATAATACTTTCTTTATCTGCCGAAACTAATAATTACGACCATATTAGAGAGTTGAAAAAAAGAAATATTCCGTTTGTCTTCTTTGATAGAGTTTGTGAAGAAATAGAAGCAGCCAAAGTAACCACAGATAACAAAACAGCTGCTCATCAAGCAACAAAATATTTACTTGAAAGAGGTTGCAGAAGAATTGCTTTCTTAAATTTTTCAGAATTTACAGCTACTAGTATTAAAAGAAAAATTGGTTACATAGATGCTTTAACACAAAACAATATTGAAGTAGATACAGCTCTAATTTTAAATTGCAGTACCAATAAAAAAGAGAATATTGAAGCACTTACACATTTACTTACAACTCAAAAAGATGTTGATGCCATTTTTGCTTCTTCCGAAAATCTAAGTATTATTAGCTATCAAGTTTGCGAAAGTTTAGGAATCAACATTCCACAACAAATCAAGCTAATTGGTTTTTCGAATATGACTTTAGCAGCACACTTAAATCCTTCTTTTACATGCATTACACAACCTGCATTTGAAATAGGTAACGAAGCTGCTACAATTCTATTTAAATCTATTGAAAAGCCACACATTGATTATAGCGATACTTTAATACAGTTAAATTCCAGTTTAGTAAAACGCAATTCTACAAACTAATAACACTTTTACTCTTTTTATATGATTCGACTATTAGCTATTATGTTATTAACAATAATATTATTATCTTCTTGTTCCAATAAAGTTCAAACTCACATCCAAAAAGAATTTCTACACGCTGGACCTGGCTATTCAAGGGCTGTTGTAATCACAAATGGCAATACCAAAACTATTTATGTTGCTGGTTTAACAGGCGATGGGGAAGATTTTGAAACACAAACACGTGCTACATTTAACAACATTAAAACGGAACTTGAGGGTGCAGGTGCAACATTAAAAGATGTTGTTAAAATGAATACCTACATCGTAAACTATAAACCAGAATTGATTGACATTTTTAGAAAAGTAAGAAAAGAAATTATGGGCGAAAAAGAAATGCCAGCGAGTACAGTTGTTGGTGTACCAGCATTAGCAGCAAAAGATAAAATGATAGAAATAGAAGCCATCGCAATTATTGAAATAAATAAAAAATAATGATACAAAGAATTACAGTTTTATTCGTTTTAGCAAGTTTTGCTACAAGTGTTTTAACAGCACAATCAACACATTTAATGTTATCTAAAACAGATAATATCAAATTTGATTTTGCAATATTGAAAACAAAAAAAGCCAAGATAAAAGCAAAAGATAAGAGTCTTGCAACTGCTTACAATCAGTTGTTAAAAGATGCAGATAAATTGTTGAATTATCAGCCAGTGAGTGTGATGGATAAAACTGATTTCCCACCAAGTGGTAATAAACACGATTATATGAGCATTGGCCCTTATTGGTGGCCCGACCCTGCAAAGCCAAATGGTTTGCCTTACATTAGAAAAGATGGTGAAGTGAATCCAGAGGTAAAGAATTTTCCTGATAAAGAGAATATGCCTAAACTATGCGAAAACATTAACACTTTGGCATTGTCTTATTATTATTCAAACAATGAAAAATATGCAAAACACGCTACCAAATTATTAGAAGTTTGGTTTTTAGATACGGCTACTAAAATGAATCCAAACTTAAAATATGGTCAAGCTGTTAAAGGTAAAAATGAAGGAAGAGCAGAAGGAGTTATAGATACAAGACAATTTATTTTTGCTATTGAACACCAGTAAAATTGGCATTGATGAAATGACTTCCAAAAACAATCATAGTGTGTGGTTTGATGCTCAAGCATTGTCCATTGCAGTATTTGTTGATAGCTTGGAATTAGCCAATAAAATTGTTTTAAGAGCTGCTGATCGATTAGACAAGCAAATGGATGACAAAGGTTTATTTCCTTATGAAATGGAGCGTACAACATCATTACATTACTCTGCATTTATTATGAATGCATTTACCATTATTGCTCAATTATCAGAAAAAACGAAAACCAACTTTTGGACGTTAGAAACTAAGAATGGCAAGTCATTCAAAAAAGGTTTTGATGCATTGTATCCATATTTAACCAAAGAAAAAGTATGGACAGGTAAACAAATAAAAGAATTTAATTATGCCGATGGATATGCTATTTTATTAGTAGGTGCCAGTAAATTAAAATGTAAAACCTGCATTGATTTTATTCAAAAAAATGAAGGAGATAAATACAAACCATCTATGCTAGGTTTGCTCTAACAATTAAGCATTTATCAAATGAAAAGAATATTATTTTTATTATTCGCTGTAGCTATTGCCAATACAGCAATTTATGCACAACAAAATAATATTATAGCTACCAAAAATGAAGCAAAGAAGAATAGTGAAACACAAATGCTTGCAGCTTTTGAAAAAGCACAATTAACACCTGAAGAACAACAAAAAGTAAAAACTATTTTCAAAGAAAGTTCTGCTAGCTTTAAGATTTTAAAAGCAGATACAACATTAAGTGATTCGACAAGAAAAGTAAAATATACGGAACACGACAATATTAAAAATGCTCAATTGAAAGAAGCATTGGGTGAAGCAAAATATAAAGCACTAAAGAAAGCACAAAAGGAATTGAGAGAAGCTGCAAAGAAGAATGATTAAAACTCCTTCACTCCTATTTAACTGCTTGGTAGTTTGGTTTTACTCTTTAACGTGAGTTTTGTGTCTTTTAATTATTTATCAATAGCTTAATCCCTAAAAGTTAGCATACAAAGGGAGTTTCATTAGACCTCTTCAACAATTCATTTAACATACAAAAAAGTTGATTTTTGGGGTTTTTATAATCAAAAGATTTTATTATCTCTTTTGATATTTGATAACTACTCGGCATTGTTTAAAAGAGCAACAGGTATTCATAAGAATCTATTTTTAGAGATAGTTGAGACTCTAAATAATCACAAGCAACTGCATCGTAAACATCCAAGATTTGGCAACAAACCTTCCTTAAGTATAGAGGATGCTTAATTAAAGATTTTGATGTATTACATAGAGTTGGGAATGTGAAATGACAAAAGAAACAGCGCCTATTATTGTTCAAGATGTTGTTATCATTTGCCTGCAAGAAAAAGTGACATAAGCAAAAGATACAAATAATTGCAGATAATAAAACCAAGAAGATTATCTGCACAACTTTTGGCAAATGTAGAAATCTAGATTTTTAAAGTATTTAAAGCAAATAAAACAGTTTTAATCAATAACTTTACCTACATTTTGATCAGTTATACAACATATATACAACCACAATCTAACGAATGGGTAACTTTTGTACATGGTGCAGGTGGCAGTAGTGCAATTTGGTATAAACAAATAAAAGAGTTTAACAAACACTATAATATTTTACTGCTTGATTTAAGAGGTCACGGAAATTCTGCATCTAATTTGAATTCAATAAACAGCTACACTTTTAACATAATAGCACAAGATATTATTGAAGTTCTGGACAAACTAAACATACCAAAAACACATTTTATTGGCATTTCTTTAGGCACAATTATCATTAGGCAAATAGCCGAAACTAATGTAGAAAGAGTAAGTAGTTTAATAATGGCAGGTGCTATAATGAAGCTAAATTTTAGGTCACAAATATTAATGCAACTAGGTGTAATTTTAAAATCTGTAATACCATATTTATTGCTGTATAAATTTTTTGCTTACATCATTATGCCTCGAAAAAATCATAAAACATCTAGGCAATTATTTGTAAACGAGGCAAAAAAATTAAACCAAAAAGAGTTTATCAGATGGTTTAAATTATCTGCTGAGGTAAATGATCTGCTACAACAATTTAGAGATAATGAAATTCCTATACCTACTTTATATTTAATGGGCAATCAAGATGCTATGTTTTTACCATCAATTGAAGCCTTAGTTAAAAGTCATCATAAATATGCTAGCTTACAAGTGACGTTGTAAATATTGATAAACCAAACATTTTTAACAAAAACTCCCTAGCATTTTTAAAACTACACACAATGCAATTAATAAATAGTTAGTTCATAGTATTTGTAACCTTTATCCTAAAATTTGCTTCTTTAATGGTTGGCATTACTACCATTTTATTTGTTCTATTAGCAAATGTGTTGGCAATGACACTCACTCACCACTGAGAAATCGGGAATCTAGGGCTAGCTGTTTTAATAAATCTAGCTTTCTACAACATCATTTTGCTTCAACAACTGCTGGCGGCAAAAGTTATTGAAATCATTTTCTACCTCTAAAGGTACATTATCGTTAACCTCGCCCTGAAAAATTTTATTGTTTTTAAAATCAATAGTTAACATACCAAATCTAAGTAACACATTGGTTACTTCATTCCAACTATATTTTTTTTGAGGGAATGTATTTACTACAATTTCGTTTTCGTCAAAAGCATATTCTGGTGCTACTTTCAAAGTACGCTCAAAAACAGCTGCTATCAGATAAGCGATTGCCAAATACCACACACCTATCATAAACCAACCCCAAGCTGCTAGCATAACTGCAAATCTGTAATTGGGCGAAAGTCCATTTTTTTCTTGCCTTTTACTAAACACTACCCAAGCTATAATTCCCAAAGTACAAAGATTTAGTAAAACCAGTTTGGGTGTAAAACCACTTGTTGCAAAGTTTAACGTAAAGCTATAAACAAAAAACATTACAGCTATTGCCAACATAAGTATGCTAATGATATCAACAATTTTAGTAGAAGTTTTTTTTAACACAACAATAAAATCAAAAGTTCTAACTGGTCTCATAAAACAAATGTATAGGAAATACAATTGCAATAAATGCACGAATAGAAAATGGAAATAAAATTTATTCATTCATTCGTGACTAATAACCCACAACCCATATTTTTACTTTCTTTTAAAATGATGAATGTTTTAAGTTTAGTAAGTTATAATTTTTTACCTCCTAAAATGGGTGGTCAAAAATGTATTGCTTCGTTTAACGAATGGCTTAGCAAAAGGGTGAATCTTACGTGTGTTAGCACTCAATCAAACAATCCTGCATTAGCATCATATAGTTTACACAATATTTTAAGCAACAGTAGTTTTAGATATGCCAATGTGTTGTACTTTTTTACCATTAAAAAAATCATCAAACAAAAAAACATTACTCACCTTATTATAGAGCATCCTTATTATGGTTGGTTGGCTTTTTTGTTAAAGATTTTTTTGAGAGTAAAAATTATTGTTCACTCGCACAACATAGAAAGTATGCGTTTTAAAAGCATTGATAAAAAATGGTGGAAGATATTGTGGTATTATGAAAAATGGATTTATAACAAAGCTGATGCAAATTTTTTTATTACAGAAAATGATATGCAATATGCACTGCAAAATTTTGGTTTACAAAAAAGTAAATGCACAGTAATTACTTACGGATTTGAGTTGAAGCACATACCAAATGTTGCACAAAAGCAAACTGCCTCTACAACCATAAGACAACAATTTAGCATTGCTGCAAACGATAAAATTTTATTGTTTAATGGCACATTAAGCTACAAGGCAAATCTTAATGCACTTGATATTATTTTACAAAAAATCAATCCAATATTACAACAACAGAACTTTAATTATAAAATTATTGTTTGTGGCAAAGATTTACCAGCATCATACAATAATTTACAACATCATAAAAATATTATATATGTAGGTTTTGTAGATGATATTGCTGCATATTATTTGGCTACAGATGTTTTTATAAATCCAGTAAATGAAGGTGGTGGTATTAAAACAAAAATTGTAGAAGCATTAGGCTTTAACATAAGCTTGGTAACTACAAAAAGTGGTGCTATTGGTATTCCAGAAAACATTGTGGGCAATAAAATGAAAGTTATTGAAGATGATGATTGGGTGGCATTTGCCAATGCCATAACAACAATAAAAATTGATACAGATTTACATGAGGATTATTTTAAATTTTTTTATTGGGAAAAAATAGCAGCAAAAGCCCTAGTAGCCATTGAAGAATGTTAATATTAACTGGGTAAGTTACATACAGTACAGATATATGAGTAATGAATATTTTGGAATAAATGAAGTAGCCATTAAGCTAAATATTTCGCAAAAGCTGGTAAGGCGATATATTGCTAGTGGTAATTTAATTGGTGAAAAAATAGATGGAGCATATAGAGTAAGTAAAAGTGCTTTAGATGTATTTGCAAAAACATTAGCTAATCAGATAGTAATAGAAAATAAAGTAGCAAACAAAAAGACAACAAGAAACTATAAAAATAATGCTAAAGACAATGTAAACTGGATAGATATTGATGATACTTGGAATAGTGTAACACTATCTAATCTAACATTTGTCGATTTATTTTCTGGTGCAGGTGGTATTACCAAAGGTTTTGAAATGGCTGGTTTAAAAGGCATTTGCGGTTTAGATTGGTTTGAAGAAGCTGCAAAAACATACAGAAGAAACTTCTCTCACCCATTTATTTGTGGAGATATAAAACAAGACAGTGTAAAAGAAGAATTTTACACTACCGTTAAAAGAAATTTAAAAGGAAAAAAATTAAATATCATAGCTGGGGGTTTTCCTTGTCAGGGATTTAGTATGGCTGGCAATAGAATAGAAGATGACCCTAGAAATTCGTTGTATAAAGAACTTTTAGAAATTGTTGTTACGCTGCAACCTGACTTTATTGTATGCGAAAATGTAGTAGGCTTACGATCTATGTTGCAAGGAAAAGTTGAAGAAAAAATTATTGAGGATTTTGAAAAAGCAGGGTATAAAGTAAATGTTACTGTGCTGCGTGCAGCAGGCTACGCAGTGCCTCAAAAAAGAGATAGAGTAATTTTTATTGGCAACAAGATTAATAAAAACAACTATCATCCAACTCCTTTTTTACAACCACAACATTATTTAACTACAGGCAGTGCTATTGAAGATTTGATGCACATTGAAGAAGATACTGCTATTAATCATATACCAACAAAACATAGACCTGATATGGCACAAAGAATGCTTGAACTAGAAGAGGGAAAGAGTTTGTACAAAGGCTATAGCGATGCTTGGAAAAAATGCCCATGGAATGAACCATCTTGCACCATTAAAGAAAATCATGGTGGCGTTAATATTCATCCTAAACTCCCAAGAGTTTTAACAGCCAGAGAGATGGCAAGATTACAATCTTTTCCTGACGATTTTATTTTTGAAGGGCCAAAAAATAAACAACTGGTTCAATTAGGCAATGCTGTACCTCCTTTATTAGCAAAAGCTATTGGATTAGCCATAAGAAAATCTTATAATAAATAAGCCAAGCAAATATGCCTGGCTTATTTATTAATTCAATTAAATGATGCACTAAAATTATCCCATATTATGAAATACTTTATTTACATCTTCATCTTGCTCTAATTTTTCAATTAATTTACTCACATCTTCTGCTTGTGCATCAGTCACAGGTACTGTAGTTGTTGGAATCCACTCTAGCTCTGCACTTATTGGTGTCATATTTCTTTCTTCTAATGCCTTTTGCAAATTACCAAAATCAACCAACAGACAACGCAATACCACAATAGCATTTCCATCATCATCAACACTTTCGCCCAATTCATCCAAACCAAAATCTATTAATTCTAATTCTAAATCATCAAGGTTTAATCCCTCAGGTTTTAGTTTAAATACGCCCATTTTTTTAAACTGAAAACTTACACTACCGCTGTTTCCCAAAGCTCCATTTCCTTTATTAAAAATGGCTTTAACATTGGCAACAGTTCTAACATGATTGTCTGTTGCAGTTTCAACAACCAAAGCCACACCGTGTGGTGCATAGCCTTCATATAAAATTTCCTCGTAGTTGGTAGTGTCTTTACCTGTTGCACGTTTAATAGCAGCTTCTACCCTATCCTTGGGCATTCCCACACTTCTTGCATTTTGAAAGCATCTACGCAATGCAGGATTTGTAGAAGGGTCTGGCCCACCTGCTTTTACAGCTATATTAATTTCTTTGCCAATACGTGTAAAGTTTTTTGCCATTTTATCCCATCTGGCAAACATCGAGGCTTTTCTTACTTCAAATATTCTTCCCATTGTAACTAATATTAGTTTAATAATTTGCTGCAAATATATTGGCAGAGTTGATGCAGCAATATTTTTAGAAAAGGCTTAATAAATTTTAATCAGTTGTAATCAGTTGTAGTAGCTTATTATTGTAACTATCAACCCTTTTAAACCTTTGGTTGCAAAAACTATCTTTATTCGCAACTAAGCTTATGTTGAACAACGAAAAACTATTTCGCCAGTTATATGATGAACACAGTAAAATGGTGTACAATATTTCGTTGCAATATTTACAAAATATTGAAGAAGCAGAAGATGTAACGCAAGAAGTATTTGTAAAAGTGTATCAAAACCTAGAAAAATTTAATGCTACCAATGCTACTTTTAAAACCTGGATTTACAGAATTGCCATTAATCAAAATTTAGATGTATTAAAAACAAAAAAGGCTAAGAAAAGGCTTGGTTTTATCACTTCAATTTTTTATAAAGATACTAATGAGCCTCTTACAGAATTAGTACATTTTAATCACCCTGGTGTAGCTCTAGAAAATAAGGAATTAATGGAAAAGTTGTTTTCTACTATCAACGATTTATCAGAGAATCAACGCACAGTAATTATTTTACTTAAGATAGAAGGACTTAGTCAAAAAGAGGTTGGTAATATTATGAATATGTCTATAAAAGCAATTGAGTCTTTGTTTCAAAGAGCAAAAAAAACACTATATACAAAACTTTATGACAAAGAAGGATAATTAAAAATTAGTCGTTTAAGACTATGATGCAAAAGGATATAGATATTTTATTTAAAAGTGTAAAGCAAGTGGATGCTCCTCCTTTTTTATACACTAGAATCTCTCAAAAAATTGCAAATACAAAAAGTAATAATTTAACAATACAATTTAAAGTAGGTTTCGTTGTTGCAGCTTTTGTACTTTTAATAGTTAATGTAATTGCATTTAATCAGTTTTCACTTAACAACAAACAACAACAAGAAACAGTTAATACATCTTATACAACTGTAACAAATAATATTTATAATGACTAAACAAAGATTATTGACAATAGGTGTCTTGGGTTTATTGCTGCTGAATATCGCTTTGGTAAGTTTTTTTATTTTGCATAAACCACATCCACCAAAACCGCCTAGAAATTTGCCTCCACAAGAGCATAGAGAGTTAAAAGATATTGTTATTGAAACTTTGAATTTTAATGATAATCAGATTGAACAATATGAAGAGTTGATACAAAAACACAGAGATGATATTGCTGCAAAAGATACAGTGCTATTGAATTTAAAGGATAACTTATATAGAACACTTGCAAATAATGACACGACTAACAGAAATATTTTACAAACAAAAATCGCAACAGTTCAAAAAGAAATTGAAGACATACACTACAACCATTTTATTGCCATAAAAGGTATTTGTAATGCAGAACAGTTAAACAAATTTGGAGAATTAGCCAAGCACTTTGCTGCAGCGTTTAAACCTCAACAAAAACCCAAACATCCACCACATTTTGAGGACTAGTTTAGAAATCAGATTCAACGAAGAATTTATTTTTTTCTATTAGTTTGTCATTTTCATACAACTCAAAATAGTACCACCCTGCTTTTATAAAATTGGCTTTATCTAAAGTTAATTTGCCATAATTTATTTGTTTTATTCTAAAGAGTTCTTTGTTGTTATTATCAAAAAAAATAACTTTATACTTTTTGATTTTGTATTCTTTAAATAGCAATTCAACATTGCCTGTATTGTTCGAAAAAACATTTAAAGAAGGACGCCAAGCTGGTGGTGGTATATATGGATTCCAAATAATAATTTCATTATCCAACTGCAACAAAGTATCTTTTGTGCGAGTATTAATAGAATCTTTAAATTTTAGAAACGCAGGTTCATCTATAACATAAGCAAGATGTGTCGTTTTCCTTTTATAGATACTGTAAATTTTCTTAACCTCAACTTTTGGTGTTGCAATAGGTATATCAATTAGTTTTAAATCTATTGGTGTGGTTGAAAAACCAGCAGAATCTGTAATTTGAGTTACAGCAAAGCTGTCTTTATTTTTAACAGTACTACTAACCACAACATTGATAAATTTTGCAGTTTTAGATTTTGTGAAAAAGAAACTGCCATCTTGTAACACATAAAAAATTCGATAATAAATTTTAAGTTGTGGCATATAACTATTATCCACAAAACCATTTTGTGGTAACTCAGGGCTTAATGAAGAAAAAATAGTCTGAAAAAAACGAATGCTATCATAACTTCTTTGCACAGAAATTTGTGTGCAACCTGCTCCAAATCCATTAACCCAGCTAATTTGAGCTTTAGATTCGTTTAAAACACGTGCTGTAAATTTTGGCAAACTATCTTGCGATGATGCTGATAAAATTGATAACAAAAAAAACAGTAAAATATATTTTTTCATTACGGCAAATATATCTTCTGAGATTAAAACAATAGTGTTTTATTAGGCAAAGATAAATTGCCTTGCAACCCCCCACTATGTATGATAAGTAATTTTGCATTTGCCTCAAATTTATTTTTTGCAATCATATCTTTTACTGCATAAAATAGTTTAGCAGTATAAACAAAATCAGTAGGTAATTGTTCTTGCAACCACAAATTGTTCATAAAAGAAATTAATGCTTCATTGTGCTTTGCATAGCCCCCAAAATGATAGTTATTATCAATTGTAAACCTTTTCTCTTCAGCATTACTCAATAAAACTTTGATATCATTAACAATATTTTCGTAACCCTTAAGCACATTAATGCCTGTAATTTTTTGATGAGGCAAAGACGATTCTATTAAGCCTGCAATTGTAGTTCCTGTACCAGAAGCACAGATGATAAATAGTAGCACTACCTTGGCAACCTAATTTTCCATAGCCACCTTCTGGAATGATATATGTTGCAGTGTTTTGATAAATGTTTGGAATTTGTTTCGTCTTGTAAACACTTCTTTCAATAAATAAAAGTTCCATTCCAAACGCTTTTGCAGCTTGTAAAGTATGAGATAATTGTTGAGGTTCTTCTCCCCTAATAATTCCAATGCTTTTTAGATTATTTTCCTTGCAAGCAAATGAAGTAGCAACAATATGATTACTAAATGCACCACCAAAAGTTACAATAGTGTCACACCTTTTCAATTTAGCATCTTCCAAATAATATCTTGATTTAAACCATTTATTACCAGAAATTATCGGATGAAATTTGTCTAATCTAAGCACAAATGGTATGGCTAGTAGATATGGTAGTATGAAACAAGTGCAAGGTTTTGGACCTAGTGGCGAAACGATAATGGATTATTCTATTTACGATGCTATTCGTGCTGGTTTTGGTAAAGTTATTTTTATCATCAGAGAAGAATTTGCCGAAGGATTTAAAGTAAAATTTGAAGACAAACTTAATGGCAAGATAGCTACAGATTACGTATATCAATCTCTAGATAAAGTTGTTGGAGATAAGCAAATTGCAGCTGATAGAACAAAACCTTGGGGAACAGCACACGCTGTACTTTGTTGTAAAGGCAAAGTTAATGAGCCTTTTGCTGTAATTAATGCAGATGATTTTTATGGCGAAGATGCTTTTACAAAAGCATATCTTTTTTTAACAACCGAGTGTAATAGTAATACTTATGGCATAATTGGTTATAACCTCCAAAATACCCTTAGCGAAAATGGAAGTGTAAGTAGAGGTGTTTGTAAAATTGATAGTGCCAATAACTTGGTTGAAATAAACGAACGCACCAAAATTTATAAAAAAGACAATTCTGTTGTTTACGAAGAAAAAGGAGAAGAACACCCATTAGCTGATGATGCTAAAGTGAGTATGAATTATATTTGTTATGCACCCAATGTTATTGATTTATGTGAAACTGAATTTGCCACTTTCTTAGACAAACAAGGCAATGAGTTAAAATCTGAATTCTTTTTACCATCAATTACCAATCAGTTTATTCAAACAAAAATGGGCAATGTAAAAGTAATTGGTACAGAAGCTAAATGGTTTGGTGTAACATATAAAGAAGATGCACCAACTGTTAAAAGTAGTATTGATAATCTAGTTGCTTCTGGCAAATACCCAAGTAATTTATGGGCTTCATAAATTTCATTATTGCATCATCTTTTTGTTGAATTCAACAATTAACTTAAATAAGTCTTCGTGTTCATTTAAAGGAAGTGTATCTGCTTTGTCAAAAATATCGTGATATGCTTTAATACCACCTAGCGTGTAAATAAAAAAAGATGGAACTCCTTTCTCTGTAAACCAATAATGATCGCTATTTGCAGCTTTACCACGTGAATTGACTGTTGTTAAATAATGATATTGGTTATTGATATTTTGTAGTAATGCAAATTCATTCTTAAACTC
>JAPLER010000384.1:13058-13546 GCA_026391115.1 Bacteroidota bacterium
AACAGTAATTCCATCTACACCAGTGCCTGCTAAATCTGTATTCGTTAAGAATCTTATTTTCTTTAAATCTATCAAGGGATTTTCTGTAAAATATTTTGAGCCAAGCAATCCAGCTTCTTCACCACTAAATAAAATAAACCCAATACTATATAGCTGTGGATTTTTAGCATAATATCTAGCCAGATTTAATAAAAGTGATACACCACTTGCATTGTCATTTGCACCAGGAAAATATTCATTTGCACCTAATCCGCCTAAGTGATCATAATGTGCAGTAATAATTATTACAGAATCGGGTTGTGTTGTTCCCTTTACAATGCCACATATATTTTGTGCCTTAAATTTTTTAATAAATTTGTTGGTAATGTCTGTTTCATAATTTATTGGATTTGATTTTAATGCAGTCTTGTCAATTTCAATCAGTGTGTATTCTGCAACTTCTTGGGCCACGTCCATTGTTAACTTATCTTTTAACTTAACAATTACTT
>JAPLER010000384.1:13587-18337 GCA_026391115.1 Bacteroidota bacterium
TTTTAACTTAACAATTACTTTATGTGTTACATCTACAAATTGAACGCTATCAACTTGTTTCAAAGTGCCCATTGCAGTTACTCCTTTACTTTCTGCTGCAACAATAAAATCTTTTCCAGCTTGCAATACAACACCATCAACACTCAAACTCATTTTATCTGGAAAAGTATTAACGCTGTAAGAATATTCTTGAAAAAATGTTTTACCACTCATAGGTTTTACGCCAAACTCATCGAATTTAGATGCCAAAAAAAGGGCTGCTTTATGCATTCCATCTTTGGTATAACCACGTCCCCAAAATGTTTCAGCACAAAGTGTATCAACCATTTTAACTGCAAATTCTCTGTCTTGTGCTTTTGACAAATAGGTTAAGCAAATAGTTAAAATGAATAGTGTAGTACTTTTTTTCATTTGTTAAGAATAGGTAGTAAAAATAATGTAACAACAACTAATAAAACTTAAATTGAACTAAAAGTCAGGTGTGTGCTCGTTTTGTTGTCAGCTTGTCAGCCACACTCCTACTGGTATTTTATTTGACTATGGCATTAATCGATAAATAATTAATATTTTAAATAAACAAATATGCAAAAAGAACTTAAATTGAACTAAAAGTCAGGTGTCTGCTTGTCTTGTTGTCAGCTTGTCAGCCACACTCCTACTGGTATTTTATTTGCCTATAGCAGTCATCGATAAATAGTTAATATTTTAAATAAACATAATATGCAAAAAGGACAAATACGCGTTCAGACAGAGAACATTTTTCCCATTATTAAGAAATTTTTATACAGTGAACACGATATTTTTCTTCGTGAGTTAATTAGTAATGCAACTGATGCTTCACAAAAGCTTAAAACATTGAGCAGTATTGGAGAAGCTAAAGGAGAAATTGGAGATTTAAGAATTGATGTTGAAGTAAATGCTAAAGAAAAAACCATCACAATATCAGATAGAGGTGTTGGTATGAGCAAAGAAGAAGTTGATAAATACTTAAATCAAGTAGCTTTTAGTGGTGCTGAAGAGTTTTTACAGAAATATAAAGACGCCAATATTATTGGACATTTTGGCTTAGGTTTTTATAGTGCTTTTATGGTATCTGAAAAAGTAGAAGTAGTAACTCAAAGCCACAATTTAGAAGCACCAACAGTTTATTGGAGTTGCGATGGAAGCCCAGAATACGAATTATATGAAGTTGAGAAAAAAGAACGTGGCACAAAAATTATTTTACATATTAATGAAGAAAGCAAAGAGTTTTTAGAAGCATATAAAATAAAAGAAGTTTTAAATAAGTTTTGCAAATTTTTGCCTATTGCTATTTACTTCAAAGATGCAAATGAAGAAGTAAAAGAAGGTGAAATTGTCGAAGAAAAATCTATCAATAACACCAATCCAATTTGGGTTAAAAAGCCAAGTGAATTAACCAAAGAAGAATACGAAAACTTTTACAAAGAATTATATCCATTCAACGAAACGCCTTTGTTTTGGATTCATTTGAATGTTGATTATCCGTTTAACTTAACAGGCATTTTATACTTCCCTAAAATTAAGCAGAGCTACGAAATTCAAAAAGACAAAATACAACTTTACAGTAATCAAGTTTTTGTGACTGATGAAGTAAAAGAAATTGTACCAGAATTTTTGATGTTGTTACGAGGTGTAATTGACAGTCCAGATATTCCATTAAATGTTAGTAGAAGCTACTTACAAGGAGACCCAAATGTTAGAAAAATCAATAGCTACATCACCAAAAAAGTTGCTGATAAATTAGAAGAGATTTTTAATAAAGAAAGAAGCGAATTTGAAAGCAAATGGGAAAGCCTTGGCTTGTTTGTTAAATATGGTATGATGACTGATGACAAGTTTGCTGAAAAAGCAAATAAGTTTATGTTGATGGAAGACACAACAGGAAAATTTTATACAAGCGAAGAGTATAAAACTGCTACAGAAAGTTTACAAAAAAATAAAGAAGGCAAACACGTTATTCTTTATACAACCAATCCTGTGCAACAAGATGCTTACGTACAAGCTGCACTGGTAAAGGGCTACACAGTTGTCAAAATGGAAACTATAGTTGATTCAAGTTAACGAAAGTATTTTAAGTAAAGATGAAACAGAACAAATAAAAGCTTTATTTGATGTAAAGCCAGCAGACTTGCACGTGAGTGTTGAAGTTAAAGGATTAAGCAAAGAAGCAGCTCCTGTAGTTGCTACAAGACCAGAGTTTATGCGTAGAATGAAAGATATGGCTGCCATTGGTGGCGGAGGAATGATGAATTTTTATGGTCAAATGCCAGACGAAGTAACACTTACAGTAAATGGTAATCATCCAGTATATCAAACTTTATTAAAAGAAACAGATACAGAAAAACAACAAAAACAAGTAAGAAACTTGGCGGATTTAGCATTGCTTTCTCAAGGTTTATTAAAAGGAAGCGATTTAACTAACTTTATAAACAGAAGTGTTGAAATGATGAACTAGTTTCTGATTGCTAATCTTTATTTTTTAACTTTTAGTTTTTAGTTTTTCACTCTCCTACTACATTTGTAAAAATTATTATTATGAAAAGAATATTATCATTATCAATTGCTACTTTGTTTTGTGGCGTTTTATTAGCACAACCCCCAAAAGGAGATGCGAATGCTGGAATGACATTTGGCGAAAAAATAAATGCCGAAGGCACTATTAAAGCAGATCAACTAGCTGATAAACTAGAACAAGAAAATAAAATTGCTGTTAAAGTTGAAGGAGAAGTTGCACAAGTATGTACAGCAGAAGGTTGTTGGTTAAAAATGAAAACATCAACAGGTACAATTATGGTAAAAATGAAAGATCACAAATTTCTTGTTCCTCTTTCTATGAATGGTAAAACTATTGTTGTTAAGGGTACTGCTGAAAAAAAAGAAACAACTGTAGCACAGCTTAAACACTACGCAGAAGATGCTGGAAAAACAAAAGCAGAAATTGATGCAATTAAAGAACCTAAAAAAGAAACTGTTATTCAGGCAGAAGGTATTTTAGTAATAAAATAATCATTTGTTAACTATAATAAAAAAGCGTTTTGTAGCAATACAAAACGCTTTTTTTATGAGCAATATTTCTATTATTAAAACCAACCTCTTTTCTTAAATACCCAAATCATCCATACAGGAATCAAAAGCATTGAACCCACCGCAATAAAAAAACCATAGTTGTTATGCAGGTAAGGTATTTTTTAAAAATTCATTCCAAATATACCACCAATAACTGTTGCAGGGGCAAGCAAGCAAGTTACAATTGTCATCACTTTCATTACCTCATTCATTTTTAAATTTACTTGGTTAATGTATAAGTCTTGCATTGTTATCATCATATCTCTGTAGTTTTCTACAAGATCACTTGCCTGTACTACGTGGTCGTAAACGTCTTTAAAATACTTAATGGTATTGGGGTCTATCAATGCACTATCGCTTTTTACAAAACCATTTACTAATTCTCTTACTGGAACTATAGAACGTTTTAACACAATCAACTCTTTACGCAACTGATTAATTTTTGCTAAACTTTTCGTATCAGGTGTTTTAATAATTTCTTCTTCAAGAGCTTCAATTTTATCGCCCAATTGTTCCATAACAATAAAGTAATGGTCTACAATTAAATCTATTAAAACATAACACAAATAATCTGCATTTGACTGCCGAATTTTTGTACCTGCCACTTTCAGCTTTTCTCTTAACGTATTAAAAACATCTCTAGTAGCATCTTCCTGAAAAGTAATAACATAGTTAGCACCTAATACAATACTTATTTGCTCACTTTCAATAGAAGCATTGTCGTTATTGAAGTATAGCATATTCAATAAACAAAACAAATGGTTATCTATTTCATCTGTCTTAGGTCTTTGTGCAATACTTTGTATATCCTCTGTAATTAAATAATGAATATTAAATTGTTTTGCAAGTGCTTCAATGGTTTGCTTATTAATGCCATCAACATTTATCCATTTTATGGTATTGGTTGTGGTAAATTTTGTACACTCTTTTAAAGCAATGCAATGATGTTCATTTATAGTAGTTGCATCAAAATCGTAAACAGTAATAGTAGGTGTTTCGCTTGCTACACGCTGAGGAATAATAGTTGGATTAATTTTTAAAATTTCTTTAGTACGCATCAATCCAAATGGATTTAACAAATATTTATAATGCAATTTTTCTTTAAGAGACACTTTATTAATTTACAGTTAATAGTTAAAAGTTAATAGTTTGCGGTTTTATATAGAATGAAATTTTACCAATGCATCCATTGGATGCTTGGTTACATTACCAAGTTCTAATTCATAAGCATTACAAATTTCTTTTAATATGTCTTTAAATGCAAATGCCACGCTGCCTGTAAAACATATTGGGCTTGTCCAGCTTTCTTTAAACTTATAAATATGGTTGAAAATAAAATCATGCAAGCCATCTTCTAGTATATTTTCAATCATATAATGCCCTCTGTTTTCTGCTAAAAAAATAGAGAAAGCAGCAAGATATTTATTGGCTTGTGGTTGCTTATATACATTGTTTAAAATCTCATCTTTAGTTACAGCAAATCTTGCATTAAAAGCAGCCATCATATCTTCATCAAAAGTGTTGTATAAATAGTGTTGCAATACTTTTTTACCCAAGTATGCACCACTACCCTCATCTCCTAAAATATAACCCAAACCAGGACTATTTTTTACTATACTTTTTCCATTGTAAAAGCCACAATTGCTACCTGTGCCTAGTATGC
>JAPLER010000384.1:18363-18841 GCA_026391115.1 Bacteroidota bacterium
ATGTTGCAATAAGCTACGTGCAGCACCTACCAAATCTGTTTGCACATCAATAGCTGCTGTGGCAAATAGTTGTTTTAAAACAGCTTTAATTATTTTTACATTTTCGGCATTGCCTAATCCTGTACCATAAAAATAAACAGCATCTATTGGTGCTTTAATGTTAGTTAGTAAAGATTGTTGCAATAGCAACACAATATCTTGCTTACTTATAAAATAAGGATTAATACCCGTTGTAATGATTGTAGTTTTTCTATTACCATTTACCAAACACCATTCGCATTTAGTAGAACCACTGTCTGCAATTAAATATGCCATTGTAATAATAATTAAGAAGCTAGAATTGGTTTATTAAAATTAAGGGAGATATGTATATAAAATATTTTTTGCCACAAAAAAAACCGCCTTGGCAAGCCAAGGCGGTTTAGCAAAATATAAAAATACAATATCTATTTTAATAAAACTACCCAACCCGTTACTA